>DVMI01000050.1 GCA_018715085.1 Candidatus Avidesulfovibrio excrementigallinarum
AAAAATATATCAAATAATATAAATATGTTAGTATTTAAAAAATATTTTTTTTGTAAAAACATATTGACCTGTAAAAGCGGAAGATTATGATGCGAATCACCAAACGGAATCACGGCAAGTATGCAATGAAACCGTCTTGCAACTTTCCAGGGATTTTCAACTCAAAAGGCAGTCAGAACCATGGCAGACGAAAAGAACCGCGTTTATATTTTCGACACCACGCTGCGCGACGGCGAGCAGGCGCTCCAGCAATCCCTTTCCCCCAAGCAGAAGCTGCAAATCGCCATGATTCTCGACCAGCTGGGCGTGGACATCATCGAGGCGGGTTTCCCCATTTCCTCGCCCGGAGACTTTGAATCCGTGCGCGACATTGCGCGGGTGCTCAAAAACGCCACCTGCTGCGGCCTGTCCCGCGCCCTGGACGCAGACATCGACGCCTGCCGCGACGCTCTGAAAGAATCGGAACACTACCGCATTCACACGTTCATCGCCACTTCGGACATTCACGTCAAAGACAAGCTGCGCCGCTCGTTTGACGACATTGTGGCCATGGCCGATCGCGCCGTGCGCCGCGCCCGCAACTATACCGACGACGTGGAATTCTCCTGCGAAGACGCCGGCCGCACGCCCATTGACCATCTGTGCCGCATGGTTGAAACCGCCATTGCCGCAGGCGCCACCACCGTGAACATCCCCGATACGGTGGGCTACACGCTGCCTTATGAATTCGGCAACATCATCAAGACGTTGTTCAACCGCGTGCCCAACATCGACAAGGCGCGCATCAGCGTGCACTGCCACAACGACCTGGGCATGGCCACGGCCAACAGCCTGACCGCCGTGCAGGAAGGCGCGCGCCAGATCGAGTGCTGCGTCAACGGCCTTGGCGAACGGGCGGGCAACTGCTCGCTTGAAGAAGTGGTCATGACCATGAAGCTGCGCGGCCAGTACATGGGCGGCGTGTATACCAACATCGAATGCACCAACATTGCCCGCGCAAGCCAGGTGGTGTCCGGCGTGACCAACGAGCCTGTGCCCTCGCACAAGGCCATTGTGGGTTCCAACGCCTTTGCCCACAGCTCCGGCATCCATCAGGACGGCGTGCTCAAAAACAAGAACACCTACGAAATCCTCACGCCCGAAAGCGTCGGCTTCACCGAAAACAACATGCACATGACAGCCCGCTCCGGCCGCCACATGATCCGCGCCGTGCTGGACAAAATGGGCTACAAGGAAGGCACCTACGATCTCGACGACATTTACCAGCGCTTTTTGAAGCTGGCCGACCGCAAGGGTCAGATTTTCGACTACGACCTTGAAGCGCTGCTGTTCTTCTCCCACGATCAGGAAGAAGAAACCCAGTTCACCCTTGACAACCTGAGCGTGATCTCCGGCGGCAAGAACGTCATTCCCACGGCCTCGGTCCGTCTGAAGATCGGCAAGCGCACCCGTATGGAATCCAGCACCGGCAACGGTCCGGTGGACGCGGTGTTCAACTGCATCACGCGTCTGACCGGCATCCGGCTCAAGCTCGACCATTTCTGCATTCTCGCCAAGGGCGCAGGCACCAACGCCCAGGGCCAGGTTGACGTGGACGTGGTGTACGAAGGCCGCCACTACAACGGCAAGGGCCTGTCCACCGACGTCATCGAAGCCTCGGCACTGGCGCTGATCTCGGCCTGCAACAGCATTTACCGGGCCCAGATTATCGAAGAAGAAAAGTGTGAAGAGAAAATGGAGGCCTAAATGAGCAACACCTATAAACTGGCGGTTCTGCCGGGCGACGGCATCGGTCCGGAAGTCATGGCCGAGGCCGTCAAGGCCCTTGAAGCGGTGAGCAGGAAATTCGGCTTTGGACTGGCTCTTAACGAGCAGGCCGTGGGCGGCTGCGCCATCGATCAGTTTGGCACCCCCCTGCCCGACGCCACCCTGCAGGCCTGCAAAGACGCCGACGCCATTCTTTTTGGCTCGGTAGGCGGCCCCAAGTGGGATCACCTGCCCGCCGAACAGCGCCCCGAACGCGGCGCGCTTCTGCCCCTGCGCAAAGCGTTTGGCCTGTATTGCAATTTCCGCCCCGCGCGCATCTACAAAGGGCTTGAAGCGCTCTCGCCCCTGCGCGCCGACATTGCCCAGCAGGGTTTTGACATCCTGTGCGTGCGCGAACTGACCGGCGGCATCTACTTTGGCCAGCCCAAGGGCCGCGAAGGCTCTGGCCCCGAAGAAAAAGCGTTTGATACCGAAATCTATTACCGCTTTGAAATCGAGCGCATTGCCAAAATCGCCTTTGAAGCCGCCCGCCTGCGGAGCAAAAAAGTGACGTCCATCGACAAGTCCAACGTGCTGCAAAGCTCCATTCTCTGGCGCGAAGTGGTCTGCGACGTGGCCAAAGCCTACCCCGATGTGGAACTTGGCCACATGTATATTGACAACGCCACCATGCAGCTTGTCAAAAA
Organism: Candidatus Avidesulfovibrio excrementigallinarum; assembly: GCA_018715085.1. Lineage (GTDB taxonomy): Bacteria > Desulfobacterota > Desulfovibrionia > Desulfovibrionales > Desulfovibrionaceae > Avidesulfovibrio > Avidesulfovibrio excrementigallinarum. Next base: position 2,454 of record DVMI01000050.1, read on the forward strand.
CCCGGCTCAGTTTGACGTGGTGCTCTGCTCCAACATGTTTGGCGACATCCTGAGCGACGAATGCGCCATGATCACCGGCTCCATGGGCATGCTCCCTTCGGCTTCGCTGGGCGAAGGCGGCTTCGGCCTCTATGAGCCGGCCGGCGGCAGCGCCCCCGACATCGCCGGCAAGGGCATTGCCAACCCCATTGCCCAGATCCTCTCGGCCGCGCTCCTTTTGCGCTACAGCCTCAAGGAAAACGCCGCCGCAACCTGCATCGAGAACGCCGTGGCCGACGTGCTGGCCCAGGGCTGCCTGACCGGCGATCTCATGGCCTCGGGCGCGTCGTCGCAGCCCGCGCTTTCCACGGCCGAAATGGGCGACCGCATCGCTGCCGCCATCGCAAAATAACCCCCGGGGATGTGCATCATGGGTAAGACACTCTACGAAAAAGTTTACGACAGTCACGTCGTCTTCCAGCAGGAAGGCGAACTGCCCACACTCTTCATTGACCGCCACCTGGTCCACGAAGTGACCAGCCCCCAGGCCTTTTCGGGGATTGAGGCCGCCGGCCGCAAACTGCGCCATCCGGAACTCACCCTGGCCACGGTGGACCACGACATCTCCACCCGCGAACAGACCATTGAAGCCTGCAGCCCCATGGCCCAGCAGCAGCTGCGCGCGCTGCTTGCCAATACAGAAAAATTCGGTGTGCGCCTCTTTGGCCTCGGCGACGTCAACCAGGGCATCGTGCACATTGTCGGCCCCCAGACCGGCTTCACCCTGCCCGGAACCACCCTTGTCTGTGGCGACTCGCACACCGCCACCCACGGCGCCTTCGGCGCGCTGGCCTTCGGCATCGGCACCTCGGAAGTCGAACACGTCATGGCAACCCAGACCCTCAAACAGGGCCGGTACAAAACCATGAAAATCCAGTGCGAAGGGCAGCTTCAGCCCGGATGCTCGGCCAAAGACCTGATCCTTGCCATCATCGGCAAGCTCACCACCGCCGGCGGCACCGGCTATGCCGTGGAATTTGCCGGACCGGCCGTGCGCGCCCTCTCCATGGAAGGCCGCATGACCCTGTCCAACATGGCCATCGAATTCGGCGCCACCGTGGGCATGATCGCCCCGGACGAAACCACCTTTGAATACATCAAAGGCCGCATGTTCGCCCCCAAGGGCGAAGCCTTTGAACAGGCCATGGCCTACTGGAAGACCCTCAAGTCCGACGACGACGCCGTGTTTGACGCCGTGGTCACCATCGACGCCTCGGCCATCGAACCCCAGGTCACCTGGGGCACCAACCCCGGCCAGGTCTGTGCCGTCACCGGCTGCGTGCCCGTGCCCGAAGCCATCGAAGACCCCATTGTCGCCAAGTCCTGCCGCGACGCGCTGGCCTACATCGACCTCAAGCCCGGGCAGAAACTGGCCGGCACGCCCGTGGATTATGTGTTCATCGGCTCCTGTACCAACGGCCGCATTGAAGACTTCCGCGCCGCCGCCGAAATCCTCAAGGGCCGCCACATTGCGCCCAACATCCAGCTTGCCCTGGCCGTGCCCGGCACCATGTGGGTCAAACAGCAGGCCGAACGCGAAGGACTCGACAAAATCTTCAAGGACGCCGGCTTTGAATGGCGCCTGCCCGGCTGCTCCATGTGCCTGGCCATGAACGACGACCGCGCCCCCGCCGGCATCCGCGTGGCCTCCACTTCCAACCGCAACTTTGTGGGCCGTCAGGGCAAAGGGTCGCGCACCCACCTCATGAGCCCCGCCACCGCCGCCGCCTGTGCCGTCAAAGGCTGCATCGCCGACGTGCGCGAGCTTTTACAGTAGAGGGCCAAGACAATGCAGAAATTCACCGTTCACGAAGGCGTGGCCGTGCCCCTTGATTCGGCCAACATCGATACCGACCAGATCATCCCCAAGCAGTTTCTGCTGGCCGTCAGCCGCAAAGGCTTCGGCAAGCACCTGTTCCACGACTGGCGCTACCTCGATGAGGCCGAAACCAAGCTCAACCCCGAGTTCAACCTGAACAAACCCGAATACCAGGGCGCCACCATCCTGGTCGCCCGCGACAACTTCGGCAACGGCTCCTCGCGCGAACACGCCCCCTGGGCCCTGATGGACTACGGCTTCAAGGCCGTCATTGCGCCAAGCTTTGCCATGATCTTCAACAACAACGCCCTGGGCAACGGCCTTCTGCCCCTGCGCCTCAAAGAAGATGAAGTCGATCAGCTCTTCAAGGTCCTGACCGAAAAGCCCGGCACCACCATCCGCATCTCGCTGGAAGACATGACCGTCGACTGCGCCGGCCTGCACTTTACCTTCACCCTTGACGAGTTCAGACGCCACTGCCTGCTCGAAGGCCTGGACGCCATTTCGCTCACCCTCCTGCACGACAAAGAAATCAGGGCCTACTAAGCCAACATGCCCAAATGGAAAACCCCTGAAGCCTGAACCAGGCCCACCCCTTTGCCAAAAGCCTGAGGCCCGCTGACCCGCCCCCCAGGTTACGAAACGCTCCCGCGCGCCGCACAACGGCAACGGGAGCGTTTTCGGTATGCACGGCCACCAAAACAAGACAAAGGCGGGGGGAAGATAAAGGCGGGGGGAAGGAGGAAACCCTTTTCGCCAAAAGGGCTTTCCCCCTTCCCCCCGCACCCCCCATGCCCTTTCCCAAAACCTTTATTTTGAGAGAGCCTGTTGCCGGATACACCCGAGCACGCGCAAGAACCGCGCCCGCCGGAAAACAGCAAAGACGCGCCACGCCAGCCCCCGCACGCACAAGACCGGGTTTATTTCTTACGGGGGTGAATCTGGTTGCTTCGCCAGCCCCCGCACGCGCGCAGAAACCCGATATAAAGACCAAGGGAAGCGTCTCCACCCGGCCAGCCCCCGCACGCGCGCAGAAACCGGCACAACGCAAAGCTCCTCAAACGACATAACCGGCCGCAACGCAGACGCGCCACTGTATGGGAGGCGCGCCACTGCCCCATACCCGGCCAAATCCCCAAAAGGCCGCCGCTCCCCGCGCTTCACGACGGTCTGCCCCCTCTCCGCCAGCGCTCCGCTGTCCCCTTTCTCTGCACGGTCCCCGGCAGCCACAAGTCCGCACGCCGGGCGGGTACCGCCGACCAGCAGCACAGCCCCTCTGCCACAGCGGCCGCGCACACCTCTGCCCCCTGCCTGTAATCGCCTGCCTTCTCCTCTGGCGTAACCGGCGATGGCCTGCCCCTCCCCCAAAAAGTATAAAATTTAGGAGGGCGGATGGGGGGCTTGGGGGGAAGGAGGGCAACCCTTTGTAAAGGGTTCCCGCCTTCCCCCCTAAAAAACCTTTCCTCACTGCGGCGATTTTTCCATCAGACGTTCCACCCGGCCAGCAGCACAGACGGTCCTCTGCCACAGCGGCCGCGCACACCTCTGCCACAGCACCGGTAAAAAGCCCGGCAGGCATCGTCAACCTGTTGAATTGTACATCATTTTTAGCTACAAGATTGCAAAAATGCGTCTAACCATCCGTTTCCAAAAGGCTTTCAAGCTGTTGAAAGCCAGAATACGCCGACTTGTAGTAGAATGCCTGCACAGGCCATGTCAGCCTGAAGTGTGAAGACACGCCGTCCACCGGCATGGGGAGCCATATCATGTCGAAAAAATGTTCTGTTTGCGGTGAAAGTATTGGCGGACTGCTGGCCGGGATGCCAGAGCCTAGCTGTGAGATGGTGAAGAAAGGCAAAACATTGGGCGTCTATCAGGAAGGGATGTGCGCGGCATGTCTTTCCAAGGCGATTTACCACGAAGAGAATCCCCGCGACAAATCCCATACTGACGGGAAACAGCTTCTGGAGCGCGCTCTCCCGCTTGTCTTTTGCACGCCGTCGCCCGTTCCCGATACCATGCAGGATTTAGGGCTTGTCACAGGCTATTGCATCCTCGGTACGGGCCCTCTTTCCACACTTTTTTCCACTGTAACAGACACGTTTGGCATGAAGTCCAACGTTTACCTGGAAAAAACGCGCCTAGCTGAGAAGGACGCACTGGACAAGATGAAAATCGAAGCCCTCAAGCTCGGCGCCGATGCGATTTACGCCGTACGCGTCAACCTGGCAGAAGCAACGAGCGGGCATGGTATGCTCATGGTTTCCGTATCCGGAGCGGCTGTCAGGACAACCTCCCCCTTGCCCGAAATCCAGCAGGTAATCCATATACTGGAACGATATTCCGCCTGATATTCCCTTGCCAGCGGCTGAATATCTTGTAAAATAAGCGCAGACAGGACAATAAGACACCGGGGGTACTGCCCTGCAAGCTCGCGCAGGACGCGACAACCTGATGCCCAGACCGGTCAAAATTCCCCGGACGCCTGTGCGGCCCGTTGCACCCAATCAAGGAGCCTTCCGGTGAACGATATTGATGCACGCAGCCTGAAAAATGCCTGGCGGCTGTTTGAATCCGGCGCCATCGACCGCATGGAGGTGGGTACCACCAAAGGCCTTCAACAAATCCACGCCTGGCTTTTTCAGGGCCTTTATGACTTCGCGGGGCAAATCCGTACGGCCAATATTGCCAAGGGCAATTTTCGTTTTGCCAATTGCCTATATCTCAAGGAGATCCTCGCTGTCATCGAAAACATGCCCGAAAGCACCTTTGAAGAAATCATCGCCAAATATGTGGAAATGAACATCGCCCACCCCTTTTTGGAAGGCAACGGACGCGCTACCCGCATCTGGCTGGACATGATGCTGAAAAAAAACCTGCAACGGGTCGTCAACTGGCAGCACATCGATAAGACACAATATCTCCAGGCCATGGAGCGCAGCCCCGTCAACGATCTGGAGCTCCGCACCCTCATCAAGCCAAACCTGACCCCCAAAACCGGCGACCGCGCTGTCATATTCAAAGGAATTGAACAGTCCTACTACTATGAAGGCTATACCAGACCATAAGTCACACTGACCGAAAAAACTGACAAAGACGGGGGGAAGGAGGAAACCCTTTTGGCCAAAAGGGTTCTCCCCCTTC
>DVMI01000051.1 GCA_018715085.1 Candidatus Avidesulfovibrio excrementigallinarum
AGCTCGCTCACCACGGAATTAACCCTGGCGCCGTTCAATCCCACGCACGCACCCACGGGATCCACATCGCGCTCCCGCGACAGCACGGCCACTTTGGCACGGCTGCCCGGATCACGGGCCACCCCCATGACCTGCACGGTGCCGTCGTCCACTTCAGGAATTTCGCGCCGGAACAGTGCCGCCATGTAATCGCGGTGAGCCCTGGAAATGATGACCTGCGGACCCCGTCCTTCCTTGCGCACTTCAATAATCAGCGCCTGCACCCGCTCGCCGCGTTTGTAATGTTCGCGGGGAATCTGCTCTTCGCGGGGCAGCAGCGCTTCAGTGCGGCCCAGGTTGACCACCCAGCCGCCCTTGTCACGGCGCTGGATGATCCCGCTGACGATTTCGCCGACACGGTCGCAATATTCCTGATAAATGATCTCCTGTTCAGCGTCGCGCATCCGCTGGATGATCACCTGCTTGGCAGACTGGGCGGCAATGCGTCCCAGATCTTCCACCTTAAGGCGAAAGCCCATTTCGTCGTCGCACTGTACGGAAGGATCGTGGGTTCTGGCTTCTTCAATATTGATTTCCCGAATGGGATCTTCCACTTCTTCCACGACAATCTTGAACTGGTAGACCTCAAGGTCGCCGGTTTCGTCGTTGTAGCGGACTTCGACATCCAGATCGTCGCCATACTTGCGCTCGACGGAAATGCGCACCGCATCCTCAAGCGTGTCGATAAGCATATCCCTATCAAGGCCCTTGTCTTTGCTGATCTGATCAATGGCCTTCTTCAATTCCAGATTCATGCGTCGTCTCCGCGTTTGGGGGCCTTCTTGGCCGTCCTGCCGCCCTTGCCGGGCAGGCCTGGTTCAGGGAATATATGGACGAGATGGACACGTCGCACAGTGTCCCAACGAATCTCAACCTGTTCGGGATCTTCGGGCCTGCGCGACTCCGCCGGAACAGCCAGAACAAACGACGCGTCGCCCACTTCGCGCAGCGTGCCGCGAAACTTCTTGCGTCCTGGGACGTTCTCGGCCACAGGCCAGGTCGGATGCGCCTCCTGAAGAGTCACATCCACTTCTTTTCCCACATAGGCCCGCATCTGCTCAAGCCGGAAAAAAGTTCGTTCAAGTCCGGGAGAAGAAATTTCCAGCGTCCAGGCCGCCGTGAAAGGATCTTCCACATCCAGGGCCAGTCCGAGCAGGCGGGAAAGTTCCGCACACTGATCAATGGAGACGCCATCGGCCGTTTCACTGACGCCTGCCTGAACAGGCTCTGCGGCAGGCGCGCCTTCGGAGGCGGGACTTGACGCTTTCTCTACAAAAAGCCTTACCACCGGGCGTGCCGCGCCAGCGGTTTCTGCTCCCCAGATCTCAAGGCCAAGAGATGCGGCGAGCGGCGCAGCAATATTGGTGATGCACGTTATGCGATCCGTTGTCATACTCTCTCTTTCGCCTTATCAGCGGCAATAAAAAAGGGGGCCTCAGAAAGGCCACCCCAGTAGGACCACGCGAGTCAAACAGGAATGCGAAGCCTTCTCTTGCGATAAGGCTTCGTGATTTGCAAACACTACCCACACTATCAACTTTTGTCAATACGAAAATTATTTTACGCAGTTTCGGGCAACTGCCCCATCCTGGCAGCCCTTCCTGACTGCTTTGCCCGACAAAACCGCCACGCCGGACAACCCGCCCCGGACGTCCGCCAGCCATCCCCAAACGCCGCCATCATGCACCTTGCAGGCAGCATGGTGCCTATTGAGTTTTTTCCCAATCCTTCAACAGGTACTGCGACTGCGCCTGCCCCCCCGCGGCGGGTTGCTTTTCACGGCAGGCAGTGCGCGTCTTTCCCGTTTGTTGAGATTGCTTGCAAGACGGCGCCGGAGACAACTCCCCTCTCGTCCGATGTTGAAGAAAAAGGCCCTCCGGACACGTTTCGTCCGAACGTTCATGACCGGCGGGCAGCCTTCTGTCCGCCTCAGGCAGCAATGCCCCCGCCATCTATCTTGCTTCTCTCAAAATCGCTCCGTTGCAAATCAGGATGGTTCAACTGCAGTCCCTGCATGCAGAAAATCCTTGTGCAAAGCGCGCCCGCGCACCGCTCCTTCAGCCATTGACAGCCGTCGCAGAGTCTGCGACAGAAGAAGTCATTATTCAATCCGTTGCGCCCATCAGCCCGACTTTGCCTGCCGGTCCTCCCTGGGGCAACTTATGAGGTGTCTTTCCATGCTTGATGTCGACTCCCAGATGAAACTTATCCGGCGCGGCGCGGCCGAATTGATTGATGAAGGCGAGCTGCGCAAAAAACTGTCCAGGGGAACTCCGCTGACGGTCAAAGCCGGCTTTGACCCCACCGCGCCCGATTTGCACCTTGGTCATACCGTGCTCATCCACAAGCTCCGCCATTTTCAGGAACTCGGCCACACGGTGGTGTTTCTGATCGGTGACTTCACCGGACGCATCGGCGACCCCTCAGGACGTTCGGTCACCCGTCCGCCGTTGACCGAGGAACAGGTTCTTGCCAATGCCGAAACTTACAAGAAACAGGTCTTCAAGATCCTTGATCCCGAAAAGACGGTGGTCAAATTCAACTCGGAATGGCTGAACAAGTTCAGTCCGGCCGACTTCATCGGGCTCGCTTCGCGCTATACGCTGGCCCGCATGATGGAACGGGACGACTTTGCCAAGCGCTATCGCGAAAACACCCCCATTTCCATGCATGAAATGCTCTATCCGCTCTTTCAGGGCTATGATTCCGTGGCACTGAAAGCCGATGTGGAACTGGGCGGACGCGATCAGACGTTCAACTTGCTGGTGGGCCGCACCCTCATGAGCCAGTATGGACTCGAACCGCAGTGCATCCTGACCGTGCCTCTGCTTGAAGGGCTCGATGGCGTGCGCAAGATGTCGAAATCTTATGGCAACTATATTGGTATTGACGAACCGCCCTCCACGCAGTTTGGCAAGGCCATGTCCATTTCCGACGAGCTGATGTGGCGCTACTACGAACTCATTTCTTCCCGTTCGCTGGAAGAAATTGACGTGCTCAAAGCCGATGTGGCCTCCGGCAAGCTGCACCCCAAAAAGGCCAAGGAAGCCCTGGCGTACGAAATTGTCGAACGCTACCACGGCAAGGATCGGGCCGAAGAGGCACAGCAGGAATTCAACGCGGTCTTTGCCGGCGGCAACGCGGTGCCCGACGACGCTCCGACCTACACCTGTGCTTGCGGAGAAGAAAGCAAACCACCGGTATTTCTTGAAAAATCAGGTCTTGTTGCCTCACGTGGCGAAGCGAAGCGCCTGATTAAGGCCGGCTCGCTCAGTGTGGATAAAAACCGGGTTGACGATGCCGAAACGCCTCTCCAGCCTGGCGAATATGTGATCAAACTGGGCAAAAAACGTTTTCTGCGTCTTACCGTCACCGCCTGACGCGCATGCAGCCAGCCTCTGCGCATAGCGCTGCTCTTGCTGCGGGCATGACTCTGCTGCCGCACGGCCACCCTGGCGGCCGTGCGGGGCAATCCTGGACTGGCTTTTTTTCCGTCTCCGCGCGGCAGAAGCCGTGTTCCTATTGATTTCGCAGCTGGCCGCCGGCGCCTTGCAACGCCACTGACGCGCTGTGACGCCGGACACCGCCGGCAGGGCGCAGATCAGCCCGGCCCATTCCGGATCTTCTTCCCTTGTGTGTGGTTTATGCTCGATCCCGATCTTGTTTCAATCATTAAACGTCTTGCCTTTGCCTTCGTTCCTTTGATGCTGGGCATCATCCTGCATGAGGTGGCCCACGGCTGGATGGCAAACCGGCGCGGCGATCCTACTGCGGCACTAATGGGCAGGCTGACGCTGAACCCTGTGCCACATGTTGATCCTGTCGGGCTGCTTTTCTTTGTCCTGACCAGCATCTTCGGTCCGGTTGTGCTGGGCTGGGCCAAGCCTGTGCCCATCAATCCGCGTAACTTCCGGAATGTCACCGCCGACATTCTGGCTGTCTCTCTTGCCGGTCCGGTCACCAACTTCCTGCTGGCGCTCATCTCGGCAGGGCTGCTTAAGGTGTTTTTATTCCTGTTGCCCTATCACACCTGGTATACCGTGCCCAGCTGGCAGTTTTTCCTGCTCATGCTGTACGCGTCCATCACGATCAACTGCTCGCTGGCCTGGTTCAACCTTATGCCTATCCCCCCACTGGACGGCAGTAAGGTTGCCTGGAGCCTCATGCCGCCCCGGCTGGGCTACCGCTTTATGCAGCTTGAGCGATATGGCCTGCTGATCGTCTTTGCGCTTATGTTTGTTGGCGTGTTCCGCTTTGTACTGACTCCTCTTGTCAATGGAACCACCCAGCTTATTCTGACCCTTTTCGGTTTATAACCTTTGCCTTCTCTCTGGAGGAATTGCGACCATGGCTCACGATCCCAACCTGCGCACCGTTTCCGGCATGCGCCCCACAGGCCCGCTGCACCTCGGACATTACTTCGGCGCGCTGAAAAACTGGGTCCCCATGCAGGATACCATGTCCGCCTTTTTCTTTGTCGCCGATCTGCACGCCCTGACAAGCGACTATGCGGACACGTCCCGCCTGCGCGGCTTTGTCCGCGAACTGGTGCTTGACTGGCTTGCTGCCGGACTTGATCCGCAAAAAAGCATTATTTTTCAGCAATCCAAAGTGCATGAACATGCCGAACTCGGCTTGCTGCTCGGCATGATCACCCCGGTAAGCTGGCTGGAGCGCAATCCCACCTATAAGGAACAGCAGCAGGAAATCACCAATAAGGACCTGGGCAACTTCGGTTTCCTGGGATATCCGGTGCTCATGGCAGCCGACATTCTGCTGTACCGGCCCAAATGGGTGCCGGTGGGACAGGATCAGCTGCCCCATCTTGAGCTGACCCGTGAAATCGCCCGCCGCTTCAACAGTTTTTATGGTCCAGTCTTCCCTGAGCCGGAAGCGCGCCTGACCCCTGCCGCCCGTTGTCCTGGCCTTGACGGCCGCAAGATGTCAAAATCTTATGGAAACGGCATCTATCTGCGCGATACCATGGAAGAAATCACGCCAAAAGTCCGCGGCATGTTTACAGACCCTGCCCGCCTGCGCAAGTCCGACCCCGGCAATCCCGACGTCTGTAACCTCTTCCCCTATCACGAACTGCTGTCCTCGCCCGAGGAACGCGCAGAAATCCGCGAAGGCTGCACCAAGGCCACGCTGGGTTGCGTGGAATGCAAGAAGATATTCATGCGCAATCTCGAAGCGTTCCTGGATCCGCTCCATCAGCGCCGTGCAACCTACACGACGGCTCAGGTCGACGAAATCCTTGCCGACGGTGACGCGCGCGCCCGCGTCGAAGCCAAGGCAGCCATGGACATCGTGCGCGAAGCCATGCACCTGTAAAAAATACAGGCCCTTTCCCCGGCTGACTGCGGAAAGGGCCTGCCTTTAAGGCAACGTGCCCTCAGCTGGCATTGTTGTCATCTAAGACTGCTAAAAATATCCGGCGGTTGCACTCGCACGGATTTGATACTGCGGTCTGTACTTGTTGAAACCACTAGCCATCTGCTGCGGCAACCTTCATCTGTTGCCAGAGCGCTGCCCGCGCTCTGCCGGACTTGCCGCTCTGGACGCGCCATGCTCATCGATCGCCGCCTGATCACGCACATCAACTGGGGGCTCCTTGCCACCTTGTTCGCGCTGTTTTTTGTGGGTGTGCTCAACCTCTATTCAGCCAGCGGAGTCCGGCTTGAGGACGGCCTCAGCCTGTCCTCGTTCTATCAGAGGCAACTGGTCTGGGGGGGATGTGGCACACTGACCATGTTGTGCGTCATGAGCTTCGACTATAAGCGTCTGACCAACATTTCCACCCTGTTCTACGGGCTTGTCCTGCTGCTGCTGCTCATGGTGCCCCTGTTCGGTAAAATTGTTTACGGCGCAAAACGCTGGCTTGATCTGGGGTTCTTTCAGCTGCAGCCCAGCGAATTTGCCAAAATTGCCGTTCTTATCCTGGGAGCACAGCTGCTTGCTCAGGACGCCAGCCCGTTGTCGTGGACCAAGCTGGCTAAGATACTTTGCGTTGGTCTTGTACCTACAGCTTTTATCCTCTGCCAGCCGGATCTCGGTACCAGCCTCACGTTGCTGTTCATCCTCAGCGGCATGATCCTGTACCACGGCATCCGGCCAGCCGTCTTCAAGACTTGTCTGGTCATCATTCCTCTGCTGCTTCCACTGGGCTGGTTTGCAATGCACGATTACCAGAAGCAGCGCATTCTGACATTTCTCGACCCGTCAAACGATCCGCTGGGGGCGGGGTATCACATCACCCAGTCGCAAATTGCCATTGGTTCCGGTCAGTTCTGGGGAAAAGGCTTTCTGCAGGGCACCCAGAGCCAGCTGCGGTTTCTGCCCGAGAAGCATACCGACTTCGCCGTTGCCGTGTTTGGTGAAGAGTGGGGATTCATCGGCTGCGTCGGCCTTCTGCTGCTCTACTGCCTTTTCCTGCTCGCCATCTTCAACACTGTCCGCAGCGCCAAGGATCGCTTTGGCAGCACGCTTGCAGCAGGCGTATTTGTCTATTTTTTCTGGCAGATTCTCATCAACATGGGCATGGTCCTTGGACTGATGCCCGTTGTGGGCATTCCTCTGCCGTTCATGAGCTACGGCGGCAGCGCAACGCTGCTCAATTTTGCCCTTGCCGGGCTTGTTCTGAATATTTCCATGCGACGGTTCATTTTTAAAAGCTGATCCCAACCGCATTGAGGAGCCATCATGAACAAAGACGAAATCAGCGCATTCCTTGGCGCAGGCACAGAATATACCGGAGATCTGAGCTTCAAGGGCGCTGTGCGCATTGATGGGATTTTCAAAGGCAACATCGTCTCAGAGGGTGCGCTCATTGCGGGCAAGGAAGCGTTGATTTGCGGCGAGGCCCGAGTCGGGGAGCTGATTCTGGCCGGAACGTTCGAAGGCGTGGCCTATGTGACACGCCGGGCCACCATCCACAAAGGAGGAATGCTGAAGGGGACATTATATGCCGAGGCGCTTGTCATTGAGGAGGGCGGCAGGCTGAACGCCGAAATCCATGTGCCTGACGAACAGCCTTCCCCCGCGGAATAACACGACTGTTAAGGTATCTGCGAAAAAATGGGGCGGCACAGTTGCATTCCTGTTGCCATTTTGCTATTGTGAACTAAAGAACTTGCTACACAGGCAAGGCTTCCTATTCGCCTCTCTTGTTTTCAACAGCTGTTCATGGGTGTTACGCCAATAAGCTTTATGCCCCTGAACCGATCGGCGCTTTTGCAGCAAACGTTTTTGACGTTGGGGGAAAAATCGTACGCTGCTGTTCCTATCAGACGTGTTTTTGAATGTTCTTCAGTACGGGGAGAGTACTCGTGATCGATCTTGACCTGACTCTGTTCATCCAGCTCTTCAATTTCTTCGTCACCCTCGTAGTGCTGAACGTGCTGCTCATTCGTCCGGTACGGGAAATCATCCGTAAGCGGCGCGAAACGACGGCGGCTCTTACTGCTGAGGCTGACGGATTTCTCACGCGCGCCAACACGGCGCTCGAAAACTACGAGTCGGCATTGCGCACCGCGCGCGAAGAAGGCGGTGCCCTGCGCAGGCAGGCTCGTGAAGAGGCCGAGAACGGCGGACAGCGCGTGCTTGCCGAGGCGCATGCTGACGCGCACCGTGTGATCAGCCAGAAGCGAGAAGCGACCATGGACGAAGTCCGCAAAGGCCGCGAGGCGCTGCGGGCCGACATTCCGTCGCTGACCGCCGGCATTTTCGACAAGCTTGTTGGCGCGCTGCCAGTTGAAGCGGCGCCGTTGCCGAAGGAGCCTGCGCCAAAGCAGCAGGAACGCAAGCCTGCGCGTCCCAAGAAAAAGGCAAAGGCGTAATACGCCGTCTGTAACGGTCAATTTTCCCGTCAACGGGGGCATACCTTGAAAAATTTCGCCAGCTTTTTCCTGACTAAGGACGGTGCTGTAGCGTTGGGGACGCTGCTCCTTCTCGGCGTTGTCTCCCACTTCAACACAGAGAACTCGAGCATCAACTTTCTGGCTCGTGTAGGCAACCTTGTCGTCTTTCTGTACATTTTATGGCGCGCAGCAGGAAAGCAGGTCATTGCCTTCTTCTCCTCGCGTCGCAATGGCATTGCTGAAGAACTCAAAAGTCTCAAGCAACGCAAGGAAGACGCCGAACGCAACCTGAGCGAGCTGGAAGCGCGCCTTGCGCATCTTGAAGCCGAACGTGCGGCCATCCTCGAAGAAAGCCGCCGCCAGGCCGAAGCGCTCAAAGAAGGCATTCTGGCCCGTGCGCACGAGGAAGCGGCAAGCATCCGTGAACAAGCGGAACGGGCCGCCGGTTCGCAGGCACGTACAGAACTTGCCGGTTTGCGAGCCGAAATGGCAGATGAACTCGCCAAAGCCGTGGAAACGGCCTTGCGGACAAAGCTCACGCCTGTCCAGCATGCGGCGCTCATCGACAACTCTCTGAAAAAGGTGGTGCTGCATTGACCGGCGACATTGTA
>DVMI01000052.1 GCA_018715085.1 Candidatus Avidesulfovibrio excrementigallinarum
GCCTTGGGATCGCGGCGCGTTTGCTGCTGTGGAAAAAGCCATTCTCAAGTCGGATCTGGGCCTTACCCCGGTGAACGACGGCAAGGTCATCCGTATTTCCATTCCGCCGCTGACTGAAGAACGGCGTAAGGAACTCAGCAAGATTGCCCGTAAGTACGGCGAAGACGCCAAGGTCGCTGTGCGCAACATCCGCCGCGATGCCAACGATCAGCTGAAAAAGCTGGAGAAAGACAAGGTGCTGTCCGAGGACGAACTGAAAAAAGCCATGGACGACGTTCAAAAAATGACAGACAAGTTCGTGGCGCTGGTCGACAGCAAATGCCAGGCCAAAGAAAAGGAAATCATGGATATCTAGCGCGGCTTCGTTGGGCGCTGCTGCGGCAGGCGACAGTTGTCCTGGCGCAGCGGCAGCCGCGTTTCATGCGGCTGTACGGGTGAAGGCCTTTGCAACGCATGCCCAAAGAATGTTTGTTTGACGGCGATTGAAAAAGGCAGGGCAGCCGGGAGTGACGCCGCAAGGCTGCGGCCGGCTGCCTTTGCCATGGCGTTTGCGCGGGTCGCGCAGAGTTGTTTTTCCTGGTCAGAGGCGTCTGGCTTTGGGGCGAGAGGCGCGGCAGGACGCAGACGTGACCGGGAAATGTTTTTGATGGAACAGATTGTGAACGAGCTTCCTCAGCACATTGCCATTATCATGGATGGCAACGGGCGGTGGGCCCAGCAGCGCGGTCTCACGCGCGGCGACGGCCATCGCGCCGGTGTCCGTGCCGCCCGGCAGATCGTCATGGCCTGCCGTGAGCGGCATATTCCCTTTTTGACTCTGTACGCCTTCTCCAGAGAAAACTGGGGCAGACCTCGCGCCGAAGTCAGCCTGCTGTTCAGCCTGCTGACGCAGTTTCTTGGCGATGAGGTGGAAAATATGGTTGCCAACGGCATCCGCCTTCAGGTTTTTGGCGAAGTGGGCACGCTGCCTGCGCCGGTCCGGTCTGCACTTGAAAGCGCTCTCCGGCGAACGGCCAAAGGCGGAGAAATGACCGTCAATCTGGCCATGAATTATTCGGGTCGGGAGGAAATTCTGCGCGCTGTGCGCAGAATTGCGGCCTCGGGCATCAACCCCGGGGACATTACTGAGGAAACGTTTCGTGCCCATTTGTATTCGGCAGGGCAACCTGATCCCGATCTCGTCATCCGCACCAGCGGCGAACGCAGGCTCAGCAATTATCTGCCTTTTCAAACTGCGTACAGCGAGCTGTATTTTTGCGAGACGCACTGGCCAGACTTCACACCCGCAGAGCTTGATCGCGCCCTGGCGTGGTATGCAGGCCGGGAGCGCCGTTTTGGTCTGACCTCTGATCAGCTTTCCGAAAAATAATTTTTCAAGGAGCCTGTATGCCTTTGGCCCTCTCTTCAACCATGGTCCGTGTCTGCACGGGCGTGCCTTTGATCGGTTTGCTCGGCCTTGCACTGTACATGGGCGGCTGGGTGCTGTTCGCGCTTGTGGCGCTGTGTGCCTGCCTTGGGCAATGGGAATTGCAGGCCATGTTTTGGAATGGCCGCGAACAGTTTGGCGGGCGCGTGCTGGCCCTGGCGCTTGGCGTGGCAATGCTGGCACTGGCCCTGCTTCCCAAGGCGGGCATGGTTCCCATAAGCGTGGCCTGCCTTGGCATGCTGCTGTTTTTCCTGTTTCGCTGGGCCACAAACGATAGCGAACGTTTTGTCTCTACAGCGGTCTTGCTCGGCGGGCTTTGCTATGTGCCGCTGCTGCTTGCGCCCGTGTTGCATCTTTCCGTCAGGGAGCAGCTTTTGCTTGTGGGCATCACCATCAGTTCCGATACGGCGGCGTATTTTTGCGGCATTCGGTTCGGACGGCATAAAATCTGGCCCAAGGTCAGCCCGAAAAAGAGTGTCGAAGGCAGCCTGGCGGGGCTGGCAGGCAGTACGCTGCTGGCACTGATTGTCGGCCATGTCTGGGGCAGCGCGCCGCTGCCGGCCTTTGCGGCTTTGGGCGTGGGGCTTGGCATTATGGCGCAGCTTGGCGACTTTTTTGAATCTGCGCTGAAGCGTTCCCGTGGTGTGAAGGACTCGGGAACCCTGTTGCCTGGTCACGGGGGCATTTTGGACAGGATCGACAGCCTGCTGTTTGTAATTCCCGCGTATGCAACGCTCAGCACCTTTTATCCCTTCTTCAACTGACGCCATGATCCGGTACATTTCTTCCTTGCCAGATCATACGTGGGAGCAGACCCGTCCGCGCCGCCTCTGCGTGCTGGGCAGCACCGGTTCCATCGGCACCAACGGCCTGCGCGTGGTGGAGTGCCACCCGGGGCTTTTTGAGGTGACCGCCCTGGCGGGCGGCCGCAACGTGACGTTGCTGGCTGAGCAGGCTCTGCGCTGGCGGCCGGCATGGCTGGCCGTACAGGACGAGGCTGCTGCCAGAGCGCTGCGTCAACTCTTGCCCGGGACGTATCAGCCGGGCATCCTGACGGGACCGGAAGGGTATGCGCGGCTTGCCTCTCTTCCCGAAGTTTCGACCGTGCTTGCGGCGCAGGTCGGCGCGGCAGGGTTGCCGGGAACGCTTGCCGCGGCGCTGGCGGGCAAGGTGATCTGCCTGGCCAACAAGGAATCGCTGGTTCTGGCAGGCGAACTGCTGCGTGCGATCTGTGCGGTCAGCGGTGCTGTGATCCTGCCGGTGGACTCCGAGCACAATGCCGTGTTTCAGGCGCTGTACAGACGCGAAGCGCAGGTAAAGCGGATTATCATTACAGCGTCCGGCGGGCCTTTCAGAGGGCGTGACCGGGCGTTTTTGCGTCAGGTGACGGCCGCACAGGCTCTGCGCCATCCCAACTGGAGCATGGGGGCCAAGGTCACCATTGACAGCGCGAGCCTGATGAACAAAGGGCTTGAAGTCATGGAGGCGCATCACCTGTACGGTGTGCCTGCCGAAGAAATTGGCGTGCTCGTCCATCCCCAGTCGCTGGTGCACGGCTTGGTCGAATTTGCCGACGGCTCACTGCTGGCGCATCTGGGATCGCCTGATATGCGCATGCCCATCGCACACTGCCTTGCCTGGCCGTACTGTGCCGATACGGGGGTAGCGCCGCTTGATCTTGTCAGCGCCGGAAACTTGACCTTTGAAGCGCCAGACTTACACTCTTTTCCATGCCTTGCACTGGCGCTGCGCGCACTGCGCGGCGGCAGCGACTGCTGTGTGGCGCTCAACGCGGCCAACGAAGTGGCGGTAGAAGCCTTTTTGGCAGGCCGTATTGGCTTTATGGATATCCCTGCGCTGATTGAGGCGGCGCTGGATGGTGGCTGGCGCTCCGTCGAAATGGGGACGGACATCGCTATCCCCGACTTTTTGCGGCAACGGCCCCGTGCGCCGGAGGCGTTTGCAAGACTGGCGCGCATCAAGGCCTTAGACAGCGCCGTTCGGGAAGAGACCCGGCAGCGCATCGCGAGAACATAGATGGACGTACTTCTTTCGTGGCTTTCCCACTGGCAGGGGGCAGTGGCCGTTGTGCTGGTTTTGGGAGGGCTGATTTTTTTCCATGAACTCGGGCACTTCAGCGTGGCCAGGCTGTTTGGTATCGGAGTCAGAACGTTTTCCCTGGGCTTTGGTCCCAAGCTCTGGGGCAAGCAGGTTGGAAAAACCGAATATCGGCTGTCGTTGGTGCCGCTTGGCGGTTATGTATCCATGGTCGGCGAGGACGGCGAAGAGGAAGATCCCGAAGTGCTGGCCCGCGACGCCAGCAACAACGTGACGTTTGATTCCAGCGAATCCTTTGCCTTCAGGCCGGCATGGCAGCGCATGCTTGTGGTTTTGGCAGGCCCTGTGGCCAACATTGTCCTGGCGTTTCTTATCTACTGGGGCGTAGCCCTGTTTGCCGGGCAAAGTTTCCTTGAGCCGATCATTGGCACGGTCGTGGCTGACTCGCCTGCCGCCAGGGCGGAGTTGAAGCCTGGAGACCGTATCGTACAAATTGACGGCAAGCCAATCCAGGAGTGGAGTGAGGTCGTTGAGGGCATTGGAGCAGGGCAGGGGCAGCCGGTGCGGCTCATGCTGGAGCGCGATGAAGGGCGCGAGCTCGTTCTCTTAACTACCGAGATCACACCCGAGGCCAAAACACGCAAAAATATTTTTGGCGAGGAAAAGCCCGCCTGGCTGATTGGCATTACAGCTTCTGGCACATATGGCACACGCGAGCTGGGTGCTGTAGACGCCCTGACGACCGGCTTCAGCCAGACGTGGGGTATGGTGTCCTTTACGTTCGAGAGTTTCAAGAAGCTGTTTGAGCGCGTTGTGCCACTCGATCAGGTCGGGGGGCCCATTCTTATCGCTCAGATGGTGGGCCAGCAGGCGGAATATGGCGTGACGGGCGTTTTGCTGATGGCCGCGCTCATCAGTGTCAACCTTGGTATTCTCAACTTGTTGCCTGTGCCTGTGCTGGACGGCGGGCACATCATGTTTGCGCTGATCGAGATAGTGCGGCGGCGGCCCGTGACGGACGGGGTGCGTGATTTTGCAACTAAGATGGGCATGATGCTTCTGCTGGGACTCATGCTGCTGGCGACATGGAACGATTTGGTCAGGTTGTTTTCGTGAAAGATTGCGTATTGGTATTGAATGCGGCCGAGGCCAGGGTGCAGTTTGCTCTGGCCCGTGTGCCCAACGGCTTTGAGGGAGATGCTGGGGGGCAGATAGAGCTGCTGTGCGCCCAGCAGTGGAGTGCGCCTTCGCGAGGAACGGAAATTCTGCCTGCCGCGCTGGAGCAGGCGTTTCGTCTGCTGGATCTTGTTCCGGCTTCGAGCCTGGGACGCATTGCCTGTGTGTGCGGTCCTGGCAGCTTTACCGGCATCCGGCTGGCGCTGACGCTGGGGGCGGCCCTGCGCAGAACGACAGGTGCGCTACTTTGCGGGGTGAATTATCTGCAAGTGCTGGCCGCGTCTGCGCCTCTGGCGGAGGAAGAACGCAATGGACGGTTTGTGCGCGTGGTGACCCATGCCCGGCGCAACCTCGTTCATATGCAGGATTTCCGGCAAGTTCCGTCGGCGGCAAAGGGGTGGCCTGAGCCGCTTTTTGCGCCGCAGATGGTTGAGCTGAGCCGTGTGCTTGACGGGGTCCCAGAGCTGCTTGCCACGGCGCCTGTCAGGCTGGTCGGCAGCGGATTGACGCGCAATGCCGATACCCTGGTTCCCCTGTTGCCTGCAGGCTGTATTGGCGTGCCGGGGCAGACGGATCATCCCGAAATTCAGGTGCTTCTTCAGGCGGCACTGCAAGCTCCGGCGCAGTCGAATGATTTGGAGCCGCTGTACCTGCGTCCTTGCGACGCGGTCGATAACCTGGCACATATTGCGGAAGGCCGCGGACAGAAACCGGAAGAGGCCGAAGCCCGGCTGGACGAACTGCTTGAACGGCGCCCCGACGCGTCGACCTTTTAAAAGGCGTAACGTCGTTTGCTCTGAAGAGCCGGCGGGATGGAGGAGAAACGTTGTATGCCTGCCCCTGGCCGCCACGGCGTTTATGCAGACAAAACGGCGCAGCCGTTGTATGCCCTGAGGTTCGGTAGTGGCGGGAAGGTGCAAAAAGCCTGAGGCAGGGACGGCGCACCGCCCGTTGGGCAGGGCTGGCAGGAAGTACGGCTGTTTTGTCTGAAGTCAGGCGCAGAAGAGCGCGCCGCGCTTCTGACATCACGCGTGCAGGGTGCAAGATTTTTGAAGTGATATAGAATGGCAGAAAAGCAGGCCGGAGCGGTTGTGTGTAACCACTCCGGCCTGTTTTGTTGTGAAAGGCGGCAGTCGTTTTCTAAGAAGCCTGCCAGAAGTCCGCTCATGCCGGCGCGAGGCTGAAGGACAGGCGCGCCGCATGGATCGGAAGCTCAGATTGCGAGAAATTTTTTGATGTTGTTATAGAAAATGTTTTCAAGCGCCGTATCGTCAAGCCCGCAGAGCTGGGTGCGCAGGGCTTCGACCTCATAGAGATGGAAGGGGGCGTCGGTGCCCCAGAAAATCCGGTCGTGCCCAACTGTTTCGTAAGCTTCGCGGATTTTGGTATGCATGGGCATGCCGGAGGTCTCAAGGTAGAGGTTGTCGATTTTGCGCGAAAGGTCGAGGGCTGCCTGTACATAGATGCCGTTGCCGTGCCCCATATGCACCATGACCACCGGAATTGTCGGGAAATCCTGCGCCAGCTGGGCGATGCTGTGGGGCAGCGAGAAGGGGGGATGGCCGGAGTGGATGAAGACGGGCACGTTGAGCCTGCCGGCCAGCTCCATGACAGGATGGACCACGCCGTCGTTGGCCGTGTACGCGTCAAAGAGCGGATGCAGCTTGATGCCCTTGAAACCCGCGTCACGGATGAGCCGTTCGGCTAGTGGCAAATCGGTTTCGGCATGGTAGGGATTGACCCAGATAAGCCCGGCATAGCGGTCGGGATGACGCTTGACGGCGTCTTCCGTGACGGCGTTGTCCATATAGCTGATCACGGTCCGTTCAATATCGTGCTTGTCCATGGCGGCGACCATTTCGTCAGCAGTCATCCCTACGTTGGCCCAGCCGCCGAAATAGCCGACATGGGCGTGTGCATCAATCTTTTTCATCGTAGTTCCCTCATGGTTTGCGGTTCCGCCCAGCAAACCGGGCAGTCTGTCCGGACTGCTTTTCCCTGCGGGTCAGCAAGCGCCCCATGCACGCGCTCAGGGGGCGCTCGGAGTGCATCAATCCGCATCCGTTCTGTCTGCTGTTCGCATGCACGCGGAAAGCATGGCCTTGCCGCCGGCTGACCGTAGATTCTTTTCAGAGAACGTTCCTTTGAGGAACGCGTGGGAAAAGAGGCGCCTTTCCGGCGCGTACGGGGTACAAGCCACACGGTGCTGTCGTGGACTGTCCGGTTAAAGCCCCCGGCAAAACCGGTTCTCACTGGCTGGACGTTGCCCGTACAGGCGGGCAGTCACGCCGTCCAGGGCGGTGGCGGTAACACGCCAGGGCGTTGCCCTGTGGCAGGCAACGTCCTGGCCCGGAAGGTGCGCTTCCCTTTTGGGGTTGTCAAGCGGATCTGCCGCCTGCTGGGATGCGTGGTTCTGTGGAAGATCTACTTGTGTTTGCGGAAAACCTGCGTTGCGCCGTTGCGCTGGCAGACGGGCATGACCTCAATGCGGCAGATGTTGACGTGGGCTGGGCGTTGTATTGCCCACCAGATGCATTCGGCAATATCCTCAGGGTGAAGAGGTTCTGCGTCTTCATAGAGTTTGCGCGAACCTTCGACGTTGCCCTTAAGGCGCACCAACGTGAATTCCGACTCGAGCAAGCCGGGTTCAATATTGGTGACGCGCACGTCCGTGCCGTGCAGATCGCAGCGCAAGTTGCGGGAAAATTGTTCTACAAAGGCCTTAGTGGCGCCATAGACGTTGCCCCCTACATAGGCGTAGCTGCCTGCAATGGAGCCGATATTGACAATATGTCCGGTATTGCGTGCGACCATATCGGGCAAAACGGCATGGGTGCAGTGCAGAACGCCCTTGATGTTGGTGTCGACCATGGTGTTCCAGTCATCCGCATTGCTCTCTTGAGCAACGGCAACCCCCAGAGCCAGTCCTGCGTTGTTGACGAGCACGTCAACAGGTGCAAACGGCGGTTTCAGCCCGGCAACGGCGGCGTCTACTGCAGCTTTATCGCACACGTCCAGCACCAGCGGCAAAAGCTTGCCGGCATGAGGCGTCTCCGCCAGTTCGCGGAGTCGTGATTCCCGCCGTCCCGCGGCAATCACATTCCAGCCTTCCCGAAGAAATTTTTCGGCGGTGGCGCGACCAATGCCGGAGGTGGCGCCGGTAATGAAAATGGTGGACATGTCGCACTCCTTTGCGTTACCGATACGGCACGCGGTTTTTTCAAGTAAGAATTCACCAAAGGTCTGGGTTCGTCAACCCGGCCGGAATGGACACCTGTTGCATTTTATCTGCGCGAGGCATTCATGAAGGTCTATCTTATTGGCGCCGGTCCGGGCGATCCGGGACTCCTCACGCTGCGTGGCCGAGATATTTTGGCTACTGCTGATGTTATTGTGTACGACTATCTTGCGGCCGATGAGCTGCTTGCCCACGCCCGCCCGGATGCCGAGCGCATCTATGTCGGCAAGATTGCAGGCAACCATGCGCTTCCGCAGAACGAAATCAATGCGCTGCTCGTGGCCAAGGCCAAGGAAGGCAAGGATGTCGCCCGCCTCAAGGGGGGCGATCCGTATATTTTCGGCCGGGGCGGTGAAGAGGCCGAAGCGCTGATTGAAGCGGGCGTGCCGTTTGAGGAAGTTCCTGGCATTTCCAGTGTGATCGCCGGCCCGGCCTATGCGGGCATCCCGCTGACACACAGAGCCTGGGCCTCGTCGGTCACCATCATCACCGGGCATGAGGATCCTACCAAGCCCGAATCCGCCCATAACTGGCAGGCGCTGGCCGCCAGCGCGTCGACGCTTGTGTTTGTGATGGGCATGAAAAATCTGCCCAATATCAGTGCCCGGCTTATTCAGGCGGGGCTGCCCGCCAGCACGCCTGCGGCGCTCATTACCTGGGCCACAACGGCCAAACACCGCAGCCATGTTTCAACACTGGGGCAGCTCCCTGACGACGCCCGCACCTATGGGTTCAGCAATCCTTCGCTGATCGTCGTCGGCAAGGTCGCCGCGCTGCACGATAAGCTCAACTGGTTTGAACAAAAGCCCCTTCTTGGCCGCAGTGTCGTGGTGACCAGGGCCAGAGAGCAGGCCAGCGGACTGGCCGCACGCCTGAGTGAACTGGGGGCCGAAGTCATCCAGTTTCCGACCATTGCCATCCGTCCCCTTGCCGATACCTCTGCCATAGATGCGGCAGTGGCCGATCTGGCCGGATATGACTGGGTCATCTTCACCTCTGTCAACGGCGTACGGTTTTTCCGGGAACGCGTTCAGGCTGCCGGACGTGACGCCCGGGCCTTTGCAAACTGCCGTGTTGCGGCCATCGGGCCGGCTACGGCAGAAGCCGTTAAGGCCATGGGTATTCTGCCGGACTTTGTGCCGGATACCTATGTGGCTGAAAGCGTGGCCGAGGGGTTGAAGGCTTTTGGCATGGACGGCAGAAAAATCCTGCTTCCCAGAGCCCGTGAGGCCCGGGAGGTCCTGCCCGAAGAACTCCGCAAGGCCGGCGCGCAGGTCAACGTGCTGCCTGTGTACGAAACGGTGCCCGATGCGGGCAACCGTGAAGCCGTGCTGGAACGGCTGGAGCAGGGCACCTTGTCGGCGGTGACGTTTGGGTCGTCGTCCACTGTGGACAATTTCTTTGCCCAGATTCCTGCAACAACGATGCGCGAACACCCTGAAACCGTGCTTGCGGCCATAGGCCCTGTGACGGCTGGAACGCTTGGACGTCACGGGTTCAAGCCGGCGGTGCAGCCGGAAGACTATACCATTCCTGCACTGGTGGAGGCCCTTGTCCGGCACTTTTCCTGAGTCCGGCTGCGCTGGACGCGGCGCATCAGCCGCGTGTGGCATGACTTCGGGGCCGGCGCGCTTTTGAAAAGGAACGTTTAAACGGCGCTGCCTTACAAGGCGAAGCGCCGTTTTTGCTGCCGTGTACGCCCACAAGAGAGCAAACCGTCTCGTTTTACTAAGAAGGGCGGTAAAGCAGGCAATGACCGTGCATAAGGCGTTTCCTGAAAAGAACGTTCAGGAAACGCCTTGTCATGTCTGAAGCAGAAGGGGTGGGCCCGGCAGGACCGTCCATGTTGTGGATAAAAAAAGGGCCGCGCGGATCAGGCGCGGCCCCGTGAGTCAGAGCACAGGCTCTGGAGAATTACGCACGGAAGGTGTCAAGATAGGCATACAGCGCCGGGGAGCCACCGGTATGCAGGAACAGCACGTTGGCACCCTTGGGGAAATAGCCCTTGCGCGCCAGATCGATAAGACCGGACATGGCCTTGCCCGAATAGACAGGGTCAAGCAGGATGCTTTCGGTCTGAGCAAGGAGCTTGACGGCGTCGACCATGGCAGGCGTCGGCAGAGAATAGCCGGGGCCCACATAGTCGTCGAACGCGACAACGTCTTTGGCGTCTACGCGCGCGCTGGTGCCGATCTTTTCCAGGGTTTCATTGGCGAGCTTGAGTACGGCCGCTTCCTGAACAGGCTTTTTGCGGTTGACGCCGATCCCGGTCACAGGAATGCCGGCGTTGTTGCCGATCATGCCGGCAACGATGCCGGCGTGGGTGCCGGCGCTTCCGCTGGGCACAATCATGTGATCGAGCTTCAGCTGCATGTCAAACAGCTGACGCAGCGTTTCTTCAGCGCAGCTGACATATCCCAGAGCGCCGATGCTGTTGGAAGCGCCGCCGGGAATGATGTAGGGCTTTTTGCCCTGGGCGCGCAGCTTTTCGGCGACCTTTTCCATTTCGGCCATCATGTTGGAGCCGCCTTCCACCACGGTGATGGACTTCACGCCCAGCAGCTGGAACAGGAAGTTGTTGCCGGAGGCTTCAGGGTTATAGCTGTGTTTGACGCGTTCTTCCAGGACGAGGTGGCAATCCAGACCTTCTTTCACAGACCAGGCCAGGGTCAGACGGCAGTGGTTGGACTGCACAGCGCCGCAGGTGATGATGGTGTCGGCGCCTTTGCTCAGCGCGTCGGCAATGGAGAAGTCAAGTTTGCGGGTCTTGTTGCCGCCGCCGGTACCGGGCAGCATGTCGTCACGTTTGATGTAAATATTGATGTCTCCGCCTACAGCTTTAGAGAAACGGGGAACATATTCGATGGGAGTGGGTGTGGTCACGTAGCCGCGGCGGGCAAATTTGGCGAGATTCATGACAACCTCCTGAAGTGATGGTGGTGTTGGTACAAATGCCGGTTGTCGACATTTGTTACAGAAGGTACGTTGGCATGG
>DVMI01000053.1 GCA_018715085.1 Candidatus Avidesulfovibrio excrementigallinarum
GTGATGGGGGACCGGGGGAGTGTGCTCCCCCGGCGGGGCACGGGGCAGCGCCCCGGATGCTTTGGCAAAGGCATAGCCTGGAGCGGGTGAAGACGGCTGTGTTGAAACGGCGTGGCAGGCCACGGGCAGGCGCGGGGCCGTGTGCCGGGGCAGCGTGCTGGTGTGGGGGTGGTTTGGGAAATGTTTGGGGGAAGGAGAATGGGAGCGGGGGGAAGGAGGACGACCCTTTTGAAAAGGGCTGCCTCTTTCCCCCCGCATGGATTCAGGCGAAAACGGGATTAGTAGTTTTCGGCGTGGATTTCAAAGAAGCTCTGCGGATGGGCACAGGCGGGGCAGACTTCGGGAGCCTTGGTGCCCACGACGATATGGCCGCAGTTGCGGCATTCCCACACCTTGACTTCGCTGCGGGCGAAGACGGCGGCCGTTTCCACGTTTTTGAGCAGGGCGCGGTAGCGTTCTTCGTGGTGCTTTTCGATGGCGGCCACCAGGCGGAATTTCTTGGCCAGTTCCGGGAAGCCTTCTTCTTCGGCGGTTTTGGCAAAGCCGGCGTACATGTCGGTCCATTCGTAGTTTTCGCCTTCGGCGGCGGCGAGCAGGTTATCCACGGTGGAGCCGATGCCGGCCAGTTCCTTGAACCACAGCTTGGCGTGTTCTTTTTCGTTGTCGGCGGTCTTGAGGAACAGGGCAGAGATCTGTTCGTACCCTTCCTTCTTGGCTACGGAAGCGAAATAGGTGTACTTGTTGCGGGCCTGGGATTCGCCGGCAAAGGCGGCCTGCAGGTTCTTTTCGGTCTGGGTACCGGCATAGGGGTACGGAGCGGAATCGGGATGTTCGGCCACTTCGACCAGGCTGTCACCGGTGGCGCCGCAGCGGGGGCAGACAGGGGTTTCGCTTTCTTTCACGGTAAAGGTATCGCCACAGACGTTGCATTTGTACGTTTTCATGATGAAGGTCCTCTATGAAGTAAAATAGTTATAAAAGGCGTTGTTGGAGAACGGCAGGCTGCAATGGTGCGGCCGGCGTTTTCTTGTTTCCGGCAGGAGCGCCAGAGCTGCTGCCGGGCGCGTCCTTACGGGCGCGGACAGAGTGCGCTCAATCCTGACTGTTGGCAAGCGTTTTTTATCCCTGCCGGAAAAATCCGCCTGCGGCAGCCCGGCAACCGGCCGGATCCCCCACAAGACGCCTGTTGGGACGTTAGGGAAGCAGCGTCTCCTTGACGGCCACCGGCGTGCGCAGTTCTGCCACGGCGTCTTCAAGGTGGAACATGGCAAGTTTGCGTCCTGTCTGTTCGTTGTAGATAGACGCCAGCATGGGGGAAGCGGCAATGACGGCTTCGGCAAGGTCATAGGTTTCTTCAAAGACGGCTTTGCCCGAGTAGCGCAACCAGATGCCTTCCTTATTGGTGGTGGTGATTTCCACATGGGGGTTGTTCACCATCTGCTGGTAGACTTCTTTGAACGAGCCTACGCCAAAATACAGTTTGCCGTCGGTGTACAGGTGCAGCCCCAGCGGACGGCAGCGGGGTCTGTCGTTGTTGACCGTCGCAAGGTAGAATACCGGATTTTCGTCCAGAAACGCATTGATTTTTTCGATGGCGTTCATGTTAAGCCTCCGTGAACAAGGGGTATTACCACCAACCTTCAGGCAACGCCATTCTTTTTTCGGCGTTATTTTTTTTAATGCAAAGCGTGCTGGCGGCGCTGAAGAGCAAAAAGACTGACTGCCTGGAGAGGCGGCGCGGATCCTGGGCAAGGCGCGGTGCGGCACGCTGCGGACTTTTTTTCAGCCAGGGACTGCGGCGCAGGACGCAAGCAGCGGGCCAAGTGCGGACGGCCGGGCACAGGGGGTGGGGACATGAGCGCCAGGCCTGCGTTGGCGGCACCGGCCAGGGACATTGACCGGCTTTGCGCGTCCGGGGCGGCCGTGATCACGCTCCCGGTTTGGGCCTGGCCCGCAATCTTTGCGCGCGTCCGGGGGCGGCAGGCGCCGGTGCACTTGTCTGGTTTGGCAAAGGGCTTTATCGTGTGGTCTTGTTAGCGCCGTGCGGCAGCCACTTTTTCTGCTATCCGACGGGGGTGCACCATGCGCTTTCTCACCCGCGACAAAACATTTTATACCGCGCTGGTAACGCTGGCAATCCCGGTAGTTTTGCAAAACCTGGTGGCGTTTGCCGTCAACTTTACTGACAACCTGATGGTCAGTTCCCTGGGGGACGGCGCGGTATCCGGCGTGTATGTGGGCAACCAGCTGCACATGCTGATCCAGATTTTTGCCAACGGCCTGGGCGGCGTGGTGCTGGTTTTGGCCGCGCAGTACTGGGGGCGGGGCGACGTGCGCAGCATCCGGCGCATCACCGCCATCGGCGTGCAGCTGGCTGTGCTGCTGGGCCTGGCTGCGGGGCTTGCCTGCCGCGCCTTTCCGGCCGGCATTGTCGGCCTGCTGGCCCCCGGCGACGAGGTCGTCGCCAGCGGCGCGGCGTACCTGAGCATTGTCTGTCTGTCGTACCCCTTCTTTTGTCTGAGTCAGGCGCTGATTGCCGCCCTGCGCAGCGTGGAATCGCCCCATGTGGGGCTGTGGGTGTCGCTGCTGGGGTTTTTGGTCAACGTCAGCCTCAACTGGCTGCTGATTTTCGGCCATGGCGGCTTCCCGGCCCTGGGCGTGCGCGGCGCGGCCATGGCCACCCTGATTGCCCGCGTTACGGAATGTGCGGTGCTGCTTGTGTATCTGTTCCGGTTTGACGGCAAGCTCGGCCTGCGTCCGGCGGCGCTGTTTGTTACCGACAGGACGCTGTTCGGGGACTTTGTGCGCTGCGGCATTCCCATGATTTGCGGGCAGATTGTGTGGGGCCTCAACACCATGAGCAACACGGCCATCCTGGGCCGCTACCCCGCCAGCGTGATCACCGCCGCCAGCCTGACCAACACCATGAACACGCTGGCCTACATCATCATGATGGGCATGGCCTCTGCCGTGGGCATCATCACGGGCAAGACCGTCGGCGCCGGCAAGACCGAACTCATGAAGGAATACGCCCGCACCACGCAGCTGCTGTTTCTGACCCTGGGCGTCATGACAGGGCTGGGGGTCTGGCTGCTGCGCGACCCGTTCATTGCCCTCTATGGCGGCATCACCCCCGAAGCGGCCGCCTGCGCCCGCCAGCTCATTGGCGTGCTGTCCGTCACCGTGGTAGGCAGCTGCTATGAAGTGGCCTGCCTGGACGGCCTGGTCAAGGCCGGCGGCGACGTCTCCTTTGTGTTCAAAAACAACACCTTCTTTGTGTTATGCGTGGTGCTGCCCTCTGCCATTGTGGCCGCGTCTCTGCATATGCCCGCCTGGATCGTCTTTGCCTGCCTCAAGTGCGACCAGATCCTCAAGTGCTTTGTCGCCGTCGTCAAAATCAACCGCTTCAACTGGATGAAAAACCTGACCCGGGACATGCCGGATGCGCCGGACACCCCGGAACACGGCGGCGTGCCGCCCCGCTGAGGCACAGGCCGCCCTGTTTTGACGCAACCGGCGGACCTTGCTGCAGAAGGCTTTCCGGCAGGGCGGACGCAGGCGGTTGTGTGCTGGCGGCAACCGGCAGGCGTGCGGCCCGGCCGCCCCGCCAGACCGGAGCCGAACGCGAAAAGGCGGCCTTTGAGAACACGCAGGCCCGGCTCTGCGCGGAAAGACGCCTGAAACAGACGCCGCACTGCCGCCTGCCCGCGCAAACAACAGACCGTGTGGACAGACGGCGCGTGTTGCGAGCTTTATCCCCACGGATGTGGGGAACGGCAGCTGATCGATCGTAATTTGAGGGCCGGACACGGTTCATCCCCACGCGTGTGGGGAACGGCTGGCTATCGGAATGCGGGTTTCCGTCCCGCTCGGTTCATCCCCACGGATGTGGGGAACGGGAAACGTTTTTTTCCTGCATTGACAGTGCGTCTTGTTTTTGGAAGTCCGTTGCAGTATTTTTAGACAAAGGCGTTGTCAGCTCCCAGTCCGAAACGACTAAGGATAGGTTCGGATTGCACAGACGCGTGTCTTGCACTAACCTTGCCGCGTTCATCTGACAATGCTTTTTGCGTTTTTTGGGGCATGATTCTGTTCTCAAAGTACAGATTGACTGCCCCCGGCAGAGGTGCTATCACAGAATTATCAATGGAGTCTTCCCCCGCAGGTTCAGACCTGCACCAGCCGGGAACCTCCATGCAGCCCCAGCTGGACGCGGGTTCGACCCTGCACAACCCGGCTGGGGCTTTTTGTTTTGCAATTTGGCAACGTCCGGTTCATCCCCACGCGTATGGGGAACGGGGTAGGGTTTTACGGTTTCCTTGCTGATGTGGCTTTTCGCCACATACAAAAACCCGTTTTCGTCCACCGTGCGGGCGCTTTTGGCGTCAACGGCCAGGTGATCGGCGGGCATGATTTCGTCCTCAAAGTAAAGATTGATTTCTTTCCTTCCACAGGATAAAAAATTTGGCACTGGCGTTTTCGAGTCTACGTTTCCATCTGGGCCGAACTTGTTCGGCCCCACGGAGGCGGAATCGGAAGCGCCTTTTTTATTGCCCAGTATCCGCTTTTCCTTGTGCTGGTATGCATGGCCAATATCAGCCTGAAAGCCATAAAACCGGTATTCAAATTCCCCGCTGGCTGTTTCTCCTACATCCGCAATAACCTTGCGTTTCGTACCGTCCGGCAGGCTGATTTGTTTTCTGAAATGATGAAACGGTTCATCCCGGCTACACCGTCAAGTCCGGCGTCCGGTTCATCCCCACAGATGTGGGGAACGGATGAACGGCGTGACCACGCAGTCGCCAAAATCCGGTTTATCCCCACAGATGTGGGGAAGGGCTTGTACCGTCCCGACAGCCGTGACCTCCGGGTGGTTCATCCCCACGCGTGTGGGGAAACAGAAATATACAGTACGTTCAAAACGTCTTCAATAAATGCAGCCTGTTGCAGGTGAAAAAAGCCTTGCTGGCGTTTGGGCGCGGTGAACGGCATTTAAATATGCGTACTGTGCCAAGTGACACCGGCGCCCCTGCGTGGGGAAGGGCAGGCGCACAGGACCCGGCCGATGGCCAGGCCCCTGCGATGTCCCCGCGCGTGGGGAGAGAGGCAGAACGTCATCTTCCTGGCAGATCGCACTTGATGAAGGTGTCCTGCGCGGTGGGGCCAGGGCTGGCTGGCCGGCAAGGGCAGTGTGCTCAGGTGGCCCCGCACGCGGTGGGGGGGGAGGGCCGGCGCGTTGCCAAAGGGGGCCGGCACGCAGGCGGGGCGGGCCGTGCCTGCGACGGTGCCCTGCGCTGCCGCCGCGCTGGCGGAAGAGCTTGATTTTCAACGCCGGAGAGCTATAAACGCGCCTGCGCCGGGGAAACGTTGTCTGCGGCGCAACACATTTAGGGAGGAATCGATGAAACGACTGCTGTCTTTGTTGCTGTCCGGCGTTGCCGGGCTGGTGCTGTGCGTGTCTGTGGCCATGGCCGCAGCCATTGAAACCGACTACTTCACCCTGGATCTGCCGGCCGGCTGGACACAGCCCCAGCCTGTCCAGCAGGCCAACGGCGTTGTGGTGGCTGTTGTACAGAACACGTCCGCTCAGGCTGCCGTCAGCATTACCGTCACCCCTGCGCCGCTGCCCGCCAAGGATCTGGCCACCCAGACGCTGGCCGGCATGAAAAGCGGCGGATTTACCGTTTCTGAACCTGTGGCGTCCGGCAACGTGTATATTGGGGAATTTTCCAACGGCCCTGCCAAGGGGGTCAGCTATTTTGGCTCCAACGGCACCACCGGATGCGTTGTGACGGTGCTGGGCGCTTCGACGGATGCCGGCAAAGCCCTGCTGAACGGATATTTTAAGTCGAAAGACAGCAAGATGTTCCCGGCATCCTTCTAGAAATCTTGATGTCAGGCTCGGGGCGCGCCTCTGGAGATTCTCCAAAGATGGCTGCGGAAGGGCCTGCCGTCCGGCCGGACAGAGCCCGCGCCATACAGGCGGGGGAGCCGGACGGCGGCCGGACGCGGGACCGTTCCCGCCTGAGCGCTTTGTGCGGGGCCATGGCCCCGCCACCTGGAAGCCCGCCGTCCTGTTGCAGGCACGTCCTGTTGCAGGCACGGCGGGCTTTGCTGATCGCCGTCCGGGCCTTTGCGGGGTATGCCAGTCCGTCCGCCTGCGGGGCGGTGCACGCATCCTCATGCCCACCGTGCTGGTGGACGCGGGGTTTGCCCGCCTGCCTGCGGGGTGTACAGTCCGGCAGCTTTTGCTGTGGCAAATAACGTTGTTTTATCCGCCTGCCTGCGGGGCGCACATGTTTTTGTCTGTCCGTCTCCGCGCCGGATAACGGGGAGGGCGGTGCGGCCTTCTGCCCTGCGCCGCACGGATTGCTGGAGCCGAAAGACAACAGTGGCATTGTGTTTGCAGTGTGTCCGGGGTATTTTAAAAGTCCGGCCATGCAGCAGACCGGTTGAGCCGTGAGGCCGTTTGTCCGGTGCGTTTCCGGCGGACGGCGTTTGCAGCAGTCCTGGCGGGGACTTTCGTATTCAAACGTATTTCCGGGCAGCCGTTCCGGCTGGGCGCAGATCCTGTGTCCGTCCAGTCCCTGCGCTGCAGTCCCCCCAAACCTTCCTACCCAATCTAAGGAATATGTCATGGAACGTTTTGAAGACAAGGTCAACACCGTGTTGACTCAGCTTGCTGAAGAACTGGAACTGGACGGCTCTGCGCTGCGCCTTAAAGACGGTTATGCCTGCCTTGGCGTGAACAAGACACAGGTACTGCATCTGTTGTTGCCGCAGGGTGCCAATGCTGTTGACATGTTTATGGAGCTGGGCACGGTGCCCGAGGCTGTCCGGCAGAGCGTGTGCGAAGACATGCTGCGGGGAAACGTTCTGTTTTGTGCGACAAAAGGTGCGACGCTCGGTTTTGATCCGGAGCGCGGCATGGCCGTGCTGAACCAGCGTATGCCTGTGTCTGGTATGGATCTTGCTTCGCTGAAGGATACCCTGGAACGGTTTTTGTCCACTGCGGAATTCTGGCAGGCCAGGCTTTCCGGCGAGCCGTCTTCAGCCGAACCGTTGTCTGACGGGCTGTTGCGGATATGACCCTCCGTTCCGCCTTATTATCCTGACCTCAAGGAGCTGTCCCAATGCCTACGTCCTTACAAGTGAATCTGAATGCAATCAATACGCGGGGGGCTCTTGTCAATCTGCAGAATGCCAAGGGTACGCTGTATGTCAAGGACGGTCAGCTTATGGAATCGGCCCATCCCACGGGCCGTGCCTTTCTGGCCGTTTTTTCCTCCAAAATCCGGGAACAGAATGCCCAGGCCGTACAAGTGCTGTCGCGGGCCATGGAGCAGGTGTACGGCATCCGGGTGGATCCCAGCGGCATGAAGCGTCTTGACGGGACCATCCTGACGCGGCTGACCGGCAGGATCGAGGCCATGAACCGTCAGCGCATCGACAGTTTCATTGCGTCCGTTTCCCAGAAATACGGGCAGATTGCGACTCAGGAAGTGCAGAACCTGCGGCAGTCGGCTGCCTACACGGACGGAACCTCGCCCGATGGCGTGCTGAATGCGGCGCAAAAGAACATTGAGGGTGCGGAAAAGCAGGCCCTGCAAACGATCGGCGATCATTTCCGCACCACCGACATGACCGGGCAGCAGATGCTGGCGGAGCTGGGCACGGTGCCCCGCTTCAAGGCGCTGCTGGACGGCACCTTTGGCGTGGCCCTGGGCAGGGACATGCTGACCATCGGCGCGCACACAAGCATGGTCATGGACCAGTTTGAAGACCAGAAGGGGCATTATGACCTGCAGGGCCTGCAGCAGCGCATGCGCCAGCAGCCGGGATTTGAGCATTTTAATGCCGAACGGTTCATGAAGGCCGTCATTGTCTTCCACGACATCGGCAAATCCCTGTGCAACGGCGACAACGCGCGCCAGCACGAGTTCACGCTGCCCATCCTGCGCGACACCATGAAGGCCATGGGCTTCAACGAGCAGGAAATCCGGCTGGCCGCCAATCTTGTGGATAACGACCTGCTTGGCGAATGGCAGGCCGGCAAGCGGCATGATGTGGGCGAAGTCCGCGGCGGCCTGCGCGCGCTGGCCCAGGATTCCGGGGTGAACCTGCGCGACTACCTCACCATGCAGAAGCTCTTCTACATCAGCGATGCCAGCTCCTATCCTCCGTTGCGCACCGCGTTCATGGATACGGACGCCAACGGCAAGCTCCATTTCACACAGAACAAGACGGACAGCGTCATCCAGTCCTTTGACACCCAGTTTGGCACAATGGGCGAGGACATCAGAACAACGCTGTTCTCGACTGCGGCGCTCGCCGGCAACGAAACGTATCCCATCAGCCTGTTCCAGCAGGATTTTTCCAAAAAAGCCTACAACGTCTATGATCTCTCGCGGACCATCATGGAGAAAAAGACGCAGCTTGAGGCCGCTATCAAGGAATTGCCACAGGCCCTGCAGCCTGCCGCGCAGGCCCGGCTGGCGCAGGCCATGGAAATGGCCGGACTGGCCGTCAAGATGGATGCCGACCGCTGGTCGCCGGAACACACACAGGGCATCATCGTCGCCCGGCTGGAAATCCGGCAGGCGGGCATTTCCGCCATGCTGCCGCGGACGCTGTCCGGCGCGGACGGCAATGAGGTGTTCATGGGCAATATTGACGGGCTTGACAGCCTGCGCGGACCCGGCAGCCCGACCGAGCGCTTCTATGCGCTGGTGGACGCCAAGGGCGGCAGCTCTCGTCTTATTCAGACCCTCGGGCAGTGCCAGGTCGTCTCTTCCTGGTGCCCCACAAGCCTTGCGGTCAAGGGCTATCTGAACATGGCCCGTGCCGTGTCCGAGGAACATTATTTCATGGCCACCCACGATCAGGGGGGTGCCATCACGGACAAGCCCGCCGAATGCTACGACCGTTTCGCCCACGCGCCGCAAGACTACTGGGATGGCGTCCATCAGGCCTATTCCGGCGGAACCCTGCGCGACAACGACCGCCGGGCCATTGCCGCGGTAAACGCCTCCAAGCTGCCCATCCAGCAGGCGCGCACGGCGGATACGTCGCTGTTTGACACGTCCCTGCGCTATCAGATGGCCATGCAGATGGAAATGTTCGCCAACTTCGAGTTCCCGGGCAACGACCCCGCGCGGGGAGAGGTGGTCCTGCACCGGGTGGAGTTCCCTGGCGTGCTTGGCATGTACGGCATCGACGCAACGAAGCCCGGCTCCCACGGCGTCATGAAGCGCGGCGCCGCGGATTCCGCCTCCATCTTCTGCCCCACCCTTGGCTCAGGCGGCGTTGACGTCACAACGCAGAAGGTGCCCTATTACCGGATTGTCAACAGCTTTTTCCTTGGCGCAGACGCAACGGGAGCCATGGCCGGGAAAAGCCTGCTGCATACCGACGCGCAGCGGGAAATCGTCTTCATGAGCGACGGGCTTGACGTGACCTATCAGGGTGACGGTTTGCAGCTCGCCCACGAGTTCATGGATTCCTACAAGCCCCCGTTTGTCCCGCCTGCCGGCAATGTGCAGGCCTGAGCCCGTGAGCACGCCAACCCGTAACAAGCCAGAGGAAAACAGCCATGTTGCCCATTGAATCTGCCGAATATACGTTTTTGGAAGGCTCGCCGGCTCTGCGCCTCGTCATCGGAGGCAGAGAGGCGTTTGTATGCGACGTCCGTCCTGCCCTGCTTGAGGCGGGGTTTGTGTACCTCATCAGCATGACGCCCGGTTTCCAGTGGGAGGACGAACTGCCTGTGCTGACCATCCCCCCCACGCCCGGGCTGTGCACTGCCCCGCTGGAGTTTCCCGGCGTGACCGATGACCCCGGCGTGCTGCGCCTGACCCGCGACTTTGCCGCCCGCCTGAAAGGCACGGAACCGTTCAGCCCCGGAGCCGTCACGCTCTGAAGGCCTGCCTTGCGGCCGGGCTGCTTCGTGCGGCCGGGCCTCAGCGCAGTTCCGGCGGAAGCTGGCGGCCTTCGCGTTCGGAGATATAAGCGGCAAAGCAGTGATTATCCTCCCAGAAAAACAGGCTGTCGATGAGGCGGCAGGGCCAGGAGCGCAGACCTGCCACATGCAAGCGCCAGGCGCGCGAGGACAGGGTTTCGTCAGGCCAGCCGCCGAGCAGCGCGTTGAGGAACTGGTCGGCGGCAATGAGCACAGACCGGCCCCAGGTCACGCCTGCGCTCCGGACGCGGCTTCAGAGGGCGTGCCGGTAACGGCGGCCTCCACCTCTTCCACCGTTGCGGCGGCCTCCACCGCGGCCTTTTTCTGCCCGCCGAGTTCCATTTGCAGGGCCTTGTGCGCCAGCGCCCCGCCGGTGTAGAGGGCAAGGAACCCGGGCGCGTCGAACGTCAGGCGCACCAGTTCGCCTCCGGTTTGCGGCGTGTAGTTCCTGTAGGCGTTCCATGTTACAGACGTGGGCACCTCTCCGGCGTCAAGGCTCGCTGGCATGGTCAGATTGAGCAGTGCCATGCTGGCGGTGTCGGCAAAGTTCTGCTGATCAAAGCTGTCGTAAGAAAAATGCAGGGTTTCCGGCGTGCCGGTGCCAGTGTCAACGGCGTAGTCGAACCCGGCCAGAATGGCCGCCGACGTCTCTGCGTCGATCTGCTGGCGCGCGGCAGCCCTGGCCCGGGCCAGTTGTTCTTCTTCTGTGGGGGGAAGTAGTGTCTCTTCCTGCTCCACAAGCTCTGGATGTTCCTGCGCGTAGGCGTTCACGCCTGCATACAATTCCACATATTCGCCTTCATTGGGCACATGATAGGGGAAGCCATTGTAAACAACGACATAGGATCCGTCAGAGCGCAAGATGATCTGCTCATCTCTGCTCCAGTTGATATTTTTCATAGCTGTGCTCCTCCGCTATGCTATACGCCAGAAAAATACGTTCAGGGAAGATACATCAGAAATGTCTGCAAAGTTCTCCCTTGTTAATTTAGACCCTCCGGCAGCTATGCCATGTCTTACCATAGAATAACCACTGGTTTTGCCTAATCCCATATACAGAAAGGTTCCTCCAGAAGGTGCCGGAATGTACCGGGTTGCAGCACTGGCTCCCTCTTGGATATAATCTTGTACAAGATATACCTGCTTGTTGTTTTCTCCGGCGGAGGCCGCGCTTACGGCTTTGTCATAGGCTGATTTGACGGCATAGCTGCTGGCAAAGGTAGCGCTGGACGCGGAGCTTACGGAGTCGGACAGGGTGATGCCCAGGGCGGTGCGCGCGGCGGCGGCCGAGGTTGCGCCGGTGCCGCCGTTTGTCACGGGGAGCGTGCCGGTGACGCCCGGCGTGACGCTGGCGGTGCCGTCAAAGGACGCCGTGGCCGTGCTGGACAGATTTGTCAGAATGGTCCTTGCCGTGGCGAGCCTGGTGGAACTGGTGGCCGCGGCCGCGCTGCCGGTGATGTTGCAGTCAAGGCTGTCGGCCCATGTGCCGTCGCCGCGCAGGGGTTTTGCCTGCTTGCCTGCGGCGGGAGCGGGCACAAGCCCGGCGGTCCCGGCGGCGCCGGACGTGGCTCCGGTCATGGAAGGGGCCGTCTGGCTTTCGCTCTGGGCCTTTACGTCAGCCATGAGCTGGCGGATGGCGTTGTTGATGCCCGAAGGCGGACAGCCCTCGGCAATGTTGATGCCTGCAATGCTGGTGTTCAGATCGGGATTGGTGTTGTAGTCGCTGACGGCCATGAAGCCTCCTTGTTGTGTCATGATGGCACATGATGGCACATGAGGTTTCGCGGCACAGGGGGAGGCTGCCGGAGGGCGGCTTTTTTTGTGCGGCGTGTTGCGTTATAGAACGATGACGGCAACGCTGGCAGAAACAGGGAACAGCTCCCCGGCCCCGCCACAACCATGCCGCGCCGCCAGCCATGCCGGTTGCGGCAATGCCGGAGCCTGCCGCGGCAGTTGCGGTAATGCCGGTCCCGGCCGTGCCGGAGTCCGCAGAACGGCCTCGGGCGGCGTTGTGCGGCAGGGCTGTCTGCGCGTTTGGGAAGGAGCCTGCCAGAAGGGAGGAGGCCCGGCGCTGTTTTGTTGCCGTGCGGAAAGGGCAGCCCTTTTGGGCGGCTGCGGGGCGTTGCGGCCGCGTATGCGCAGGGGCGGCGGGATTTTTGCCGGCGTGTACGGGCGTTGAGCCCGCTTGAAAACGGCATGGCGGCGCGCAGTTTGCGCGGGCCGCGTGCATGAACGACATCAAAAGGCCATGATGATGGATTGCAGGACGATTTTAAAAAAGGAACAGGCAAAGAAGCTGCTGTATTGCTGCGGCATGGACGTGGCGCTTGCGTTTGTGATTGTGGTTTTGCTTGTGGAGCCCCGCTACAGAGGTGGGGGATTTGTAATATTGCTGCTGGGGTTCTGGGCTTTGCCGCTGTTCTTTGCCTTGAAGGACATGCTGTATTTCCCCATTCTTTGGAAAATATATTTACGCAAGGAAACGGAACAGTGGGCCCATGCCCTGATGTGCGAACGTCAGCTGCCTGCGGCGCCGTGTGACCCTGCTGCCGGGTATGCCGCCTATTGCGAGGCGGTAGGCCGGATGGACGGCATTGACGGCAGGGCCAAGGCCGAGGCCGCCGCGCTTGGCGGATTTTTTGCCGGGCGTCTGGACAGCCGTCAGCCCATGGAGCGGCGCTATTTCCAAAGCGCCATTGACACCGCGCTTGCCACCTACCTGCGGGAACGGCAGTAGCAGGATCAGCCCCTGTTGCCGGAGCGGACCGGCAGCATGGCCGCCTGACAGCAGAAAAACCGAAGGAGCTGTGAAAAGCCGGCTGGCTGCCCTGCCAGGCAGGGAAGCAATTGTCGAAGCGCAGCAGCGCGGGCAGCGGCGGCCGTAGAGTGTCAGAAACAGCAACGCCCCCCCTTTGCGATCCTGCCGGGCAGGGTGCAGAGGCCGGGGCGTTTTTTTGTGCGCGCAGGCTGCGGACGTTGTTGGCGTGCACGCTGCGGGGAACGGCGCGGCGTTGCGCGGGTTGAGAGGCGTGTTGCGCGGGCTTGCGGGCGCGGTAAGGGGCGCGCCGCTGGTAAAAACGCCCTTGCGCGCGGCGTTGCACGGGTTGAGAGGCGTGTTGCGCGGCTTGCGGGCGCGTTTCGGGGGAGCCGGAGACGCTGTCTGAAGCTGTGCGGGGGCAGGCAGGGCCGCCCTTGTGGTCGGCGCGCCGGCACAAAGCGCCTTTGGGGCGGCGGGGCGTTCAGCGTTGTCTGCCGCGCCAGTCGAACGTTTGATAAAAGGCCCGCTTGTCTTTGTACATGGCTTTTTCGGCCTGGGTGATCAGCTGGTCAATGCCGTGTTCGGGGGCCTGCCGGCACGCTGTGCCCACAGAGATGTAGTACTCTTTTTCTTCCATTTGCCTGCGCAGGCGCGCGATGCGGGCGGCGACCTCCTGCGGCGTGCCGTCCATAACAAAGACGACAAATTCATCCCCGCCGATGCGATAGGCGTGTTCCCTGCCAAAAATGGTGCAGATGCAGTCGGCTGTAAAGCGCAGCATGGCGTCGCCGGCTTTGTGGCCGTACTGATTGTTCAGCTCGTGCAGGCCGTTGACGTCGGTATAGACGCAGTAGAGCCTGTCGCAGGCCATGGCGGCATAACGGGGCAGGGCGACTTCG
Organism: Candidatus Avidesulfovibrio excrementigallinarum; assembly: GCA_018715085.1. Lineage (GTDB taxonomy): Bacteria > Desulfobacterota > Desulfovibrionia > Desulfovibrionales > Desulfovibrionaceae > Avidesulfovibrio > Avidesulfovibrio excrementigallinarum. Next base: position 13,616 of record DVMI01000053.1, read on the forward strand.
TAGCTGTTGCGGTTTTTCATGCCGGTCAGCAGGTCGATGGTCCCCATATCGCGGATGATCTGGTACGACTCCATATTGCCCATGGCCATCATGAAGCTGCGGGACACGCATTCCAGATAGCTGCAGTTTTTCCAGCGCTTGCGGAGGTTTACGGCGCACAGGGCGCCGTGCAGGACGCCTTCTGTATCCAGCACCGGGGCAAGCATTGCGCTGTGGACCTTGCGGGCCTGCAGCAGCGTCAGTTCTTCGGGCGAAAAAGAGGGCGTCTTGTCGGTTTCGTAGAACAGAATGCTTTTGTTTTGCATCAGCTGCCGGCAGGCGACGGGAAAGTCTTTTTCCAGGTTATTGCCTTCCATGACGCTGTCGAACACGGCGCCTTCCTCCCGCCATGCGCTGATCCGGCGGATCTGGTTGCTCCGCAGGGAGAGCAGCAGCACGCCTTCGGCCTCCAGCGTTTCGGCCACCAGCTTGAGGGCGCTGACGAGCTGTTCGGGATTCTGGTAGGCTTCAAAAAGAATCTGCTGGATTTCAAACATGAAGGTGGTCAGCTGGATTTGCCGCTGTTTCAGACGCAGCCTGCGGCGGTGATGGCTGAATACGGCAAGGATGTACAGCGCGGTGATGGCCGTCACCACGCTGCCCAGAATGAGAATGATCCGGTTGAGCGCCTTGGTTTCGGCAAAGGCCACGCTTTCGAGCACGGTCAGCTGGATGGACCAGTTGTTGAGCCCGACAGGCTGATAACGGGTATAGAACGATTCGCCTGTCGTCCGGGAGACAAAGACAAAGTAGCCCGGCCGGCCGTGCGCAAGGTCGTCCAGCATGGTGTTCAGATCATAGCCCGGCTTTGCCTGCCTGGCGGTCATGCGGCCGTCAAAAAGGTTGCCCAGCGTGTTGCGCCACATTTCCATCAAAAAATTGCCGGTGTCGCCGTCAATCAGATAGAGCTGGCTTGCGCCGCCATAGGGAACGCTGCCCTTAAACAGGGACGGGAGCTTTTTGAGGTTCAGCAGCCCGTACAAAATGGCCACGGTCTGGCCGTTGTTGAGAATGGGAACCGCCTGATAAAGAAACCATTCCCCGCTTCCTTCCACGCCGGGGAACCGGCCGGAAATGCAGGGAACGGCGTCTTGCATGGCAGAAAAAGAGGGCAGGGAAGCATAATCGGGCAGGTCGCTGCCGTCCCAGATCAGCGTTCCGTCCGGAAACTGAATGCAAAGCGCGTCGGCATGCTGGTGCGCGCAGTACAGCTTGAGCCTTTCTTTGAGCTCCTCGGGCGAGTCGCTCGCGTCATCGGCCATGAGCCCCGCCACAAGCTCCAGATGCCCTTTGTGCAGGTCCAGATTGTGTTTCAGCGTTGTCGCCGCCCTGCTTGCGGACTGTTCGATGTTGGCATAGCAGTCCTCGATCGACAGCTGCCACAGCTCCCTGGTGGTGAGCGCAAAACAAATCCCCAGCAGAAGAATCAGAAGAACCGGCCAGAGCATATCCCGGCACAGTGTGATAGTTGAGCGCGACATGTCCATATGGTGCTCTTCTGAAAAAGAGGAATGACGCCTGACAGCAGGCCCTGTCCCTCTGACCTGTTTTCCCGGGGAGCCCGGCAGGACGCGCCGGACACGGCGCCGCGCGGGCGGCCTTGCAGAACACAGCGCCGCCTGCCAAACGCGTGGGCAGAGTTTTCCCCACTTGCCAGCAGCCCCCGAAAGGGGGCCCGATCCTCAAGGTTGCTCAAAAAAGGCAATAGCCTAACCCTGATAAATTGTAAATTTCATCCCTGCACCGGGCGCGGCGCAGAGCCCCCCGCCAGACAGAAGACGCGTGCACCGTCTGAGGGAAAGGACGTTATGCCGTAAGGCGTCCTGACAGAAGATTCTGACAGGAAAGCCTGACAGGAAAGCCGGGAGTCAGGCAGGGGCGTCAAGGGCAGAAGGCCGGAAGGGCATTCTGCCAGGGGGGTGACGGGCGTATGGCGGCGGGGCGTGTGGCGGGGCGTCAGGGGCAGGGCGTTACGGTCGGGGCGTCTCAAGGGCGGGTGTCATGGCCGCACGTCATGGCCGCACGCTGCCTGGCGCGGGGCAGAACAGGCTTTTATGCCAGGGTGGCACGCGGGCGCGGTTGGGGGTGCCGGGTACGGTGCCGTGCGGGGGTGTGCCGGTGTTGCCTCGGGCTGGTGCATGACGCTGGCACAGGGTCAGGGCGTGCGCGGGCAACGGCGGCTCAACTGCGCCAGGGGGCAACCGGCGGTGCTGTGCGGGTGCGCCGGACGGACGCGGGTCGCGTTGGGTGCGGTTGGGGGTGCCGGGCGTGTCGGGTGCGCCCCACCCGGGGGAAATGTGGGGCGCGCCGCGTGCGGGGGGACGCCGGTGCTTGCACAAGCCTGTCAGCAGAGGGAACCGGGCCGTTTTTTTTGCGGCAGGCTGTCAGCGTCCGATGTGGGAAGTGCGCTGTTTTCCGGCCAGACGGATCCGTCCGGGGCCTGGGCGTATTGCCGGAAGGCGGGACCGGCATTTTGTTCCGGATTGCCGGGATTGTTCATGGTTGCGAGGGCTGGCCTGCTGTGGACTGCCGTGTATCCGGCGGCAGGCTGCCGGCGTTTGCGCATGGCTGCAGCGCGGACAGGCAGGTACGCGTTATAGCGGGCCTGGGCGCGCCGCGCTGCCGCAAGCTCGGCTGTGCCGGCCAGCGCGTCTGCGCCTGCCATGCCTGCCAGCTGGCCGAAACTGCGCCGTCCGTTGTTGTTGGCGAGCATGGAAAGCCCGGCAAAAAGCGCGGCTGCGCCGGGATCGGCCTGCAGTGCGTTCCAGGCGGCGTTTCTGTCTTCGGCCTGGCGTTGTGCTTCTGCAAACGGTGAAACCCATCCTTCAAACATGCTTTGTCCTCCTTTGCGGGGTTGTGGCTGACGGTTGAGTGTTGTCCGCCTGCCGGGGCGCGCTGCCGGTTCTGCGGGCGGTTTGCTGTGAATTGTCCGCCTGTGCTGTGTGCCGGTCTGTACCGGGCAGAGGTTTTGGGAGGGCGGAAGGGGGGCCC
>DVMI01000054.1 GCA_018715085.1 Candidatus Avidesulfovibrio excrementigallinarum
CATTGGATTTATCCTTGGACCGCTGTTTGAAGACAACCTCAGAAGATCGCTGCTCATTTCCCACGGAGATCCCTCGATCCTCTGGAGCACGCCCATTTGCTGGTTCTTCATCGCGCTTACGGTGTTTTCCATTTATATTACTGTCAAAAACAACAACCCAAGATTGAAGGAAGGATAGCCCGGCAGGCGCACCACACGCGTTGCGCCGCCACCGCAAACCCATGCAGTCTACAGGTAAAAAGCATGAAGAACACAGCCACGTTGCACGCCGTGCGCAGCGCAACGGGCAGGCGTCACAACAGTGAACTTCAGGATGGCATGGAGACGGCAGGGCTTGCAGAAAAGGCAGAAAAAACGGCCGGTCCCTGCAGGCATTCTGCCCCATGCCCATACGATGCGGCACCGATATGCCATAGCCAGAAGACTGCGCTCGTTATGCCGTAAACCACTCAGAACAGGGTTACAGCCGTAAAACCGCGCGCCCTGCGTCAACACGATCAATTCCGTTGACGCAGGGCGCGCTGCCGTGTCAGGACGCAGCGACTTCCGCCCGGACACCCCGCCGCCATACTGGCAGTTCCGGCACGACGGAACTTTCAGACTCCGTCATGCCATTTCATATCAGCCGGTTCCACCGCCCCTGGCACGCAGGACAGGATGGCCGCCGGGACGGCAACCCGCGCTCAGCGCGACATCCAGCGGTTGAGCGGCGCGTCAAGCGGCGCACAGAACCGCAGGACCGTGCCGACCAGCAGCGCATACAGAGCCGTGCCCTCACGCACGCCGACCAGCTCGCCCAGGCAGGCAAACGACAACAGGCAGGCAATGATGACCAGCGTGCTGTCAAAAAGCACCTTTACCCGGCCGATGGCAAGGTGCCAGCGCATGGCAATGGCCATGACCAGCCCTTCCCCGGGCACGACAATCAGTCCCGCTGCCAGTTCCAGCGCAATGCCCAGCCCCATAATGGCCGCACCCAGGCAAATGATCAGGATTTTATACGGATAGTTGTCGGTAATGAGCCACTGCGTGAGCAGCATGCAGATGTCGATATATATGCAGAACGGGATGACCGCCAGCAACTGCAACAGATTTCGTCGTGGGAAGGCCTTGCCAAGAATGCCTTTCTGCATGGCCACCATGGCGGCATTTTGCAAAAAGGTGAACGTGCCCAGTGTCAGGCCAAAAATTTTCATCAGCACCAGCGGAGGACTGCTGATCGGCGACGTGCCCAGCCCGGCATTGGTGGCCATCGCGACGCCCAGCCCCATCAAAAAAAATCCCCCGTTAAGAACAACTCCCCGTTTGACAGCTTCTTTTGTGTGCATATTCAGCCCCTCTGACGCCTGATCCGTTGCAAAAAGTCAGTATACTCCCCGGCACGCCATGCCGTCAAACAAGGCCGCAGCGAACACCCCCCAGAGACACAATACATAACACGCCGCGTCTGCTCTCAGGCAGTATCCCCGGCGCTGCCTCGTTCTATCTTTTCCACCAAAGCTGCCCCTGACAGGCGAATGCCTGGAACGACACAAACGCACAGGACACCACGCGCGGCAGCTTTCGCATGCGATCGCCGGCAGTGGCACCCGCCCCCTGCCCGGGATCTTCTGCCCGCGCACAGCGCCCACAGTACGCAACCGGGCGCAGGCCGCCGGAAGGGCTTTACAGGCGGCTGTCATGCGGTGCGCGCTGCGGGGCCGCCTGTCCGTCTCTGCGCCGGCAGCACAAACTCCTGCACGGGGCTGCCAAAGGCTTCCGTCAGTCGTCCCTCCACAAATCCCAACTGCTTGTAAAAGGCCCTTGCGGCAGCGCCTTCCGGCACGCCGTCGCAATAGGTGGTCACCAGCACGTCCCTGTCTGCATCCAGCAGCGTAAGCGCCCGCCGCACCAGTGCGGTGGCAATCCGCTGCCGGCGGCATGCCGGATTCACGGCCAGAAAACATAATGTGCTTTCTGCTTTGTCAAACAGCAGCGCGCCGGCAAGGTCCCCGCCCTCTTCTGCGCACAGCGCGGCCTGCCGCGTCATAGACCCCAGCACCGTGCGCCTGTGCGCCTCCATGGCCTCACAGGTCTCAAGCCCGGGAAACTGCGTCCGCACCCTCTCTACAAGGCGCATCCAGCGGTCAATATCGTCTTTGCCAGCCAGTCTGATTTGCATGGTTGTCACCGTCATGTCCGCATATTGTGTCGTCAGAATCCGCCCGTTTGCAAAACGCGCCGCCCGGCCGGGGCAGCGCGTTTTGCGGCCGCCTTTTCCGCATGTCGGACGCCATGGCGGCAAAAGGGGTCTTCCACAGGCCCCCGCACAGGCGCGCCCGGCCTTCCGGGCAATGCCAGCATGAAAGTAAAACACCATGCCGTTTCCTTTTCAAACAAAAAGTTCAGGGAAAACGGACAGACAGCCGCCTCTCCGGCACAGGTCCGCTCCGGTGCGCCCGGCCTTCTCCGCTGCAATGCGCCGCACTGCCGGCCTGTCGCACGGTCCCGCGTTGCGTCCCTGCCGGTATCCGTGTATGTTGCGGGCAACAGTCAGGGGCGGCTGCCAGCCGCCGGTTTCCTTCACCCGCGCGGCCCCGGCCGCTGCCATGGAGAATCATACATGCCCGTCACGCCCGAATTGCTTGAACTGCTGGCCTGCCCTGTTTGCCACGGCTCCCTTCATGCCGACGCGGAACGTCCGGCCCTGCTCTGCCCGAGCTGCGGCCTGCGCTACCCCATCAAGGACGACATTCCCATTCTTTTGCCCGAACAGGCCGAACGCCTCCAGCCGGCAGACGGAGCGCCCGATGCCGCGCCTCCTGCCGCCTAGCGCCTGGCATACCTCTGCACGCCTGAGCTGACATTTTCCAGATCGCACGCTGCCGGCAGCAACCCGGCACCGTCGGCATTGCTTGTGTGCGTCAGACAGCGTAAACCTTGTCCGTTTGCAATTGCGCCGACCGCTGAAGACGCCGCATTCCAAGTGCCGGCCCAGCTGGTTCCCGGTCTTCGGGGATATGACCGTCTGTTCCGGCTCCTCTGGATGACGGCGTCTGGCGCACGCTGCCAAACCGCCCTGAACAAGTCTGAAAAGGCAACTCCGATAAGGGGCGCGTTGCAAAGGCGGCCTTTTTGCGTGCCGGTCGCGCAATGCTGTTGACAGCGTCCGGCGATTGGAGTACACACCACCTTTCACCCTTGCCCGCCGTATAGTGCGCGCGGGCCATAGTCCGTAAGGAGGAATCCATGCGTAAGTTTGAAACCCTGCTGCTCATCTCCCCGGAGCTGGCGGCCGACGCTCGCGATGAGCTGCTCGCCTCCCTCGCCGGCGTCATTGAGCGCGAACAGGGCCAGATTGTGGCGACCGACCATTGGGGCATGCGCGATCTTGCTTACCCCGTGAAAAAGCAGATGCGCGGCTACTATGTGCGTCTGGAATATGTGGCCCCTGGCGACACCGTGGCCGAACTGGAACGCAACATCCGCATTAGCGACGGCGTGTTCAAGTTCATCACCGTGAAACTGGAAGAAGAGCCCGAAGTTGCCAAGGAGGTCGCGTAATGGCTTTCGTCAAGAAAAAGTTTGCTCCCCGGCGCAAGTTCTGCCGCTTCTGCGCGGACAAGACTCTGCCTCTGGATTACAAGCGTCCCGACATTCTGCGCGAATATGTGACCGAACGCGGCAAGATCATTGCCCGCCGCATCACCGGCACCTGCGCCGAACATCAGCGTCGCCTGTCCGTTGAAATCAAGCGCGCCCGCCAGATGGCCCTGCTGTTCTACACGGCCGCCCATTCCAGCGACGTGAAGAAAAAGAGCACGATCTAGGAGGCCGGCATGAAAATCATTCTTCGCGCCGATGTGGAAAATCTGGGTCGTCTTGGTGACGTGGTTACCGTCCGCCCTGGTTATGGCCGCAACTATCTCTTGCCTCAGGGCCTGGCCATGGCCGCGACCCCGGGCAACATCAAGGTGTTTGAACTGGAACGCCGCAAGCTCCAGGCCCGTATGGACGCCTTGCGTGCCGAAGCCGACGCGCTGTTTGCCAAGCTCGACGGCATCACGCTGGTGATCCCCATGCGTGTGGGCGACAACGACAAGCTGTACGGCTCTGTGACCAGCCACATCATTGGTGACGCTCTGCTCGAAAAGGGCATGGAAGTTGACCGCCGTCGCATTCTCTTTGATCACGCCATCCGCACTCTTGGCGAACATCCTGTGCGTATCCGCCTGCATGCCGACGTGGTGGCCACGATGACCGTCAAGGTCGTTTCTGAAGACAAGTATCATCCTGAAGCAGAAGAAGCTGCTGAAGCGGAAACGGCTGCTGAAGCCGACGCCGTGGAACAGCCTTCCGCCTAGGTTCCCTTTCTGCCGCCTTTGCCCTGGTATTCTCGGCAAAGGCGGCTTCTTTCCTCCATACTGCGGCCGGACCGGACCGCACCGCGCCGCTAATCCGCTGCGGACGGCTTTTCTGTTCTGACGAGTCTCATTCTCAATCTACAGCGCAACCTTCCCCCCTTTCAGGAGCTTCGTCATGACCGGCACTTCCGTTCCTGCGCCGCGCACAGTCGCCCCTTCTGACAAGGCCACTGAAGATCTGCTCCGGCGGGTTCCGCCTCACGATCTTGAAGCCGAACAGGCCGTACTTGGCGGCGTCCTCCTGCGCAACGAAGTCTTTAACACGCTGGTCGACGTTCTTTCCGCCAAGGATTTTTACGCACCGGCCCACAGCACCCTGTTCACAGCCTTCAGCGAACTGTCCAGACTCAACGCCCCCATTGATCTTGTGTCTGTGGCCTCCTACCTGCGCGACAGAGGCCAGCTTGAAGCCGTAGGCGGATCGGTGTATCTCGCGGAGCTGGCCAACGCTGTCGTCAGTGGTGCCAACGCCGAATACTATGCAACCATCGTCCGCGACAAAGCCATGCAGCGGACGCTCATTGACACCTGTTCCGGTATCATCAGCCGCTGTTTTGAAGGCGGCGTCAATGTCAGCACGCTTCTTGACGAATCGGAACAGGCCGTCTTTGCCATCGCCGACCGCACTTCAGGACAGCAGTTCCAGAACGCCAGCTCCCTTGTGGACAAAGTGTTCATCCAGCTGGAAACACGGATGACCAACAAAAGCGCCATCACGGGCGTGACGACAGGTTATACCCGGCTGGACAGCATCACCGCCGGACTTCAGCCTTCGGATCTGATCATTGTTGCCGCGCGCCCCTCCATGGGCAAGACGGCCTTTGCCCTGAACATGGCCATGCGCGCGGCTGTGCAGGACAATGTGCCTGTTGCCATTTTTTCTCTGGAAATGTCCACAGAGCAGCTGATGACCCGCATGCTCGGGTCATGGGCCAAAGTCGATCTTACCCACCTGCGCCGAGGGTTCATTGACGACGACGAGTGGTCCAGGCTGTGCGATGCCGCCGATGTGCTGAAGCAGGCCCCTATTTTTATCGACGACACGCCCGCCATCACGCCGATTGAGCTCAGAGCCCGGACCCGAAGGCTCAAGGCAGAGTCGGGGGTCGGACTTGTGGTGGTCGACTATCTCCAGCTGATGCGCGGCGCGCGGCGCACCGACTCGCGCGAGCAGGAAATCTCTGAAATTTCCCGCTCTCTCAAGGCGCTGGCCAAAGAAATGAACATCCCTGTCATTGCCCTTTCCCAGCTCAACCGCAAACTTGAAGAGCGCGGCGACAAACGTCCTCTGCTCTCTGACCTGCGCGAATCGGGGGCCATCGAACAGGATGCCGACGTCATCATGTTCATCTATCGTGATGAAGTCTATAACAAAAAGCCTGACAATCCCTCTGCTGGCATGGCGGAAATCATCATCGGCAAACAGCGCAACGGCCCCATTGGCACGGTTCAGCTGGCCTTTCTCGGGCAGTATACGGCGTTTGAGGATCTCGATCCTGCGGCCATGCCGTCAGAAGGAGGCATGTGATGCCCTGGGGACCGTTCCGTTCTGTTCTGCTTTTGCTGCTTCTATTGGCTGCGGCAGCCCTGGCAGGCTGTAGTGACGATGCACTGCCCAGGCCTGAGGTCAGCGCACACGGTACCTGGACGTTCGGCATAGGCAAATCACTGTAGCCTCCTGCAATTCCAACGCGCACGGATTCTGTCCGCCGCCAACTGCATAAGGTCCCCTGCCCGCAGCAGGCACCGGCTCCCTCGAGGCTGCACCAGATCGGCCAGCCCGTTCCCTCGTGCGCAGGCATGCGGCTGTGTCTGTGCGCTGGCGCACATCGGCCCGCTAAAAACGGCCCGCATGCTGAACTGTCGCAGATTCCCTGTCAGGCCCTCCCCCGCTTGCCGCTGCGCCGTCTGACTGCTGGCGCACCACGCAGGGCCTGCGTCAACCGCCAGTCAAAGACCGCACGGCTTGCAGGCAGCACCGGAAGAGCGTCTCAGCCTGTCGCACTCTGTCCGAAGTTGAACCCCGGCGGCCGCCTGCATCCCGGCAGCGCGGCGGCCTCGGCTTTTCCGCGTGGCAGGTTTTGACTCACCCTGCCCAGGCAACGGGCACAACAGCAGAACGAGCCTCTGCCGCCGTCTGCACTGTAAAAAAACGGCGCCTCCGCCAGGACGGCAAAACCTGCGCCTTTTTCCGGGTACGCGGCAGCAGTGAAGCGCTTCTGAGCACCCGCTTCATTGCGGGATCCATGCCAGTTTTTTCGTTGACCACCTCTAAGGGCTGGTATATAACCTTCCGGAACTTCCAATCATTCCGTGACGCCGCCGCGTCCACAGCGTGTGGCGTCAGGTTGCGCTCCGTTCTGTTCAGGCACACGGCCAGCCCTGTGGCGGCATTGCCCGCCCCTTTGGACTCTCGGTTGTTTTTCCTGTCTGCACACCCAGACGCCGCCGGGTTTTGCGCCCTGCCGTGTCGTTCCGGGGCGCATGTCGCGTTTCCGGTTGATTGACAACGCCCTCCTGACCGTCCGTTTCCGCCTTGCAGGTTCACGTCTCGGGCGGGCACAGCGCCTCCAGCCGGTATCTCGCGACACAAACCACTAAAATGCCAAGGAGCATTTGATCATGGCCATTACTGTTGCCGTTGCCGGTCTGGGGAATATCGGTCGCTACGCGATCGAAGCGTTGGAAACCGCGCCTGACTGCCAGTGCCTTGGGGTTATCCGCCGCAAGGAATCTCTGGGGACAGGCACGCTGGGACTGCGTGGCGTGCCCGAATTCGCCTCAATGGACGATCTGACGGCCCAGGCCGGGCGTCCTGACGCAGTGATCGTCTGCGGTCCTTCCCGCAGCGTCCCCGATATGGCTCCGGCACTGCTGCGCCAGGGTTTTTGCACTGTTGACAGCTTTGACATTCATGACCGCATGACAGAAGTCGTCAACAAGCTTGACGACGCCGCCAAGGAAGGCCAGACCGTGGCCATCACTGCCGCCGGCTGGGATCCCGGCACGGACTCGGTGCTGCGCGCGCTGTTTGAAGCCATGGTCCCGGCAGGCACGACGTTCACCAATTTCGGGCGCGGCCGTTCCATGGGGCACTCAGTAGCCGCCCGGGCGCTGCCGGGCGTGGCCGACGCCACCTCCATCACTATCCCCCTTGGCGGTGGACGGCATTCCCGCCTGGTATATGTAGTGCTTGAGCAGGGGGCTACTCTGGAAGAAGTCACCGCAACCATCAAGGCCGATCCTTACTTTGCTCATGACCCGCTCGACGTGCGCGCCGTCACCAAGGAACAGCTGCCCTTTGTGGCCGACGCCTCCCACGGTGTGCTCATGGAACGCGTCGGTGCGTCCGGCCTGACTGCCAACCAGCATTTGCAATTCGATATGCGCATCAACAATCCCGCGCTGACCGCTCAGGTTATGGTTTCGTGCGTGCGTGCCGCAATCCGCATGCGTGCGTCCGGCGCCAGAGGTGCACTCACCCTCATCGATATTCCGCCAGTCTGCCTGCTCCCCGGAGATCGCATGGCCAACGTGGCCAGGCTGGTGTAAGCGCCGGCGGCGCGCCAGTAGTGGGAAAAACTGTCACTCGTTCACTTTACAAGGAACACTATCATGTCGGGAACGCTCTACTTTTTTGGTTGCCTGGCTTTACTCGTCCTGGGGTACGCCATTTATGGCGTCTTTGTTGAAAAAGTCTTCAAAATTGATCCCAAACGGCTCACTCCTGTAAGCACCAAAGCCGACGGCATGGACTACGTCGTTCTGCCCGGCTGGAAGATCTTCTTCATCCAGCTGCTCAACATTGCCGGCCTTGGCCCGGTGTTCGGCCCCATTGTGGGCGCACTCTACGGTCCTGCCGCGCTGCTCTGGGTCGTCTTTGGCTGCATTTTTGCCGGTGCAGTGCATGACTTCATTGCAGGCATGATTTCTCTGCGCTATGGCGGTGCTTCCTATCCTGAAGTGATCGGCCGCAACCTCGGCAAAAAAATCCGCAGCTTCATGGAAGGATACACCATCCTCTTCCTCATCCTGGTCGGCGCTGTATTTGTGACCGGGCCGGCGGCGCTGCTGACAAGCATGACCGACATTCCTCTGGGGATCTGGTCGGCCATCATCTTTGCCTATTACATCTGCGCCACCATCATGCCCATCGACGTGATCATCGGACGCGTCTACCCCTTCTTCGCCGTGCTGCTGCTGTTCATGGCCTTTGGCCTCATCGGCGCCATGCTCGCTACTGGCATGCCGATCCTGCCGCATGTCGATTTCCAGAGCTTTGCTGCCAGCACCCATCCTGAAGGCCTGCCCATCTGGCCCGGCCTGTTCATCGTAATCGCCTGCGGTGCGATCAGCGGTTTCCACGCCACGCAGTCGCCCATGATGGCCCGCTGCATGGTCAACGAAAAACAAGGCCGCAAGTTCTTCTATGGCGCCATGATCGCTGAAGGCGTCATCGGCCTGATCTGGGTCACCTTGGGCCTGTCCTTCTACGAATCGCCGGAAGCCCTTGCCGCTGCCGGTCCTGCGCCGGTCGTCGTCAAGGATATTTCCATTTCGCTGCTTGGATCCGTCGGTGGCGTTCTGGCTATTCTCGGTGTTGTAATCCTGCCAATCTCTACCGGAGACACGGCGTTCCGCAGCGCCCGCATGCTGCTGGCCGACCGCTTCAAGATGAGTCAGGAAAAGATTTTCAGCCGCATCCAGCTGGCCCTGCCGCTTTTTGTCGTGGGGATCGCCCTGACCTTCGTCGACTTCAACGTCATCTGGCGTTACTTCGGCTGGGCCAACCAGACCATGGCCTGCGTCTGCCTGTGGGCCTGCTCGGTGTACCTCTACCGGCGCAACCGCTGCCACTGGATCACCACACTGCCGGCGTTCTTCATGACGGTGGTGGTCGTCGCCTTCATCTGCAACGCACCAATCGGCCTTAATCTGTCCATGACCGTCTCCACAATCATCGGTCTGATCGCCGCCTGCGCTGTCACGGCGCTCTTCCTCAAGCTCGGGCACACCATGCCTGACGATCCGGAAGAACAGCAGGCCTAACGCGAAGTTTTCCTTCTTCTGCCTCAACAAGCCTTCAGAGACCGCCGGCAAGTCCGGCGGTCTCTTTGTCATGCGCCGGGGCTGTACCCCCACATGCTCTTTCGTGCACAGTCCATCTGCACTTCAGCAAGCATCTTATCTTCGCACGCTCCGCGTTCCTTCCCGTGTACAGTCCTTTCACGCAGGCACACTGTGCCCCGGCTTGACTTTCTCAAACGCTCTGGCATCGTTTGCGCATGCGGCGCATCGTTCTTTTTCTGCTTTGCCTTCTGCCTTTGGCGCTGGGTGCTGCCCCCGCGACACGCGTGGTGGCGCTGGCCCCAAGCCTGGCTGAACTGGTGTATGCGCTGGACGCCGGGCCCCGGCTTGTCGGCCGGACGCTACACAGCGAAACCCCTGAAGCCGTGCGAACGCTGCCTGTGGTCGGCCCATACTTCCGGCCGGACATAGAGCGCATTATGGCGCTGCGGCCGGATCTCTGCCTGGCTATTCGCGACGGCACACCGCAGGCCACTGTCCGCCGTCTGCGGCAACTGGGCGTGCCTGTACTGGAACTTGCCCCGGAAACCTTTGAAGGGCTTGCCGAAACACTCCTCTGCCTTGGCCATGCGCTGGGCGTCGAAGCCAAGGCAGAACGCGCCGTCACTCTGTTGCGTGACCGTCTGGCCGCCATGGACAGGCAGATTCGCAGCATTCCGGAAAACGCCCGGCCCGTGGTGCTCCTGCAGGTACAGGCCCTCCCCCCCATGTTTGCCGGAGCGGACACGTTCTGTGGCGATCTCATTCGCCGCGCGGGAGGGCGCAACCCGCTTTCTGGTCCGCTGCCCTACCCGCTTCTCGACGTAGAGGACGTGCTCGCCTTGCGTCCGGACGTCATCCTGATCCCCGATATGGTCAGAGCCGACGAGGCACAGGCGCTCTGGCGGCGCTTTCCGGCCATTCCCGCCGTCCGGCATGGCAGAATTCATGTCGTTTCCGCCGATGTGTTCAACCAGCCCACGCTGCGCAGTCTCGACGCGCTCGAGACATTACACGCCCTGCTGTACCCTCCAAAAGAATCCTCCACCTCCACCGGAGGGCCGGCCTTAACCATGTCCTCAGCTCCAGGCGGCATGCAGAGCGTAACAAAAACGAACTGATGCCGGACTGTCCGTCTGCCCCGTTCCTTCATCATATCAATCCAAGGATCGCCACACAGGAAAAAAATTCCCACATCTCAGCGCGGGCGCTCAGACCGTACAGCAGCCATATCGCGCCGTTATCTCCCGCCCTGCAGCCGGTGCGCCGGCAGACGCCTGTCGCAGTGCTGACATTGTCCCCTGCACGCAAAACGGTTATTTAAAAGCAGACAGCAAAACCCTTCCGGTTCCATCTGGGGTTGAGCCGGCGCGGCAAAAAACGTTCCCCGGGCCTGCCGCCTCCGCCTTTGCAAAGCTTTTTCTGCCGTTGCACAGCAGAAGAAAACGCAGCCTCCCGCCTGAAATGGGCGGACTTATCTCCGCTTTTGTGACCACAGGGCCTTTTTTCCCTCTGCCAATCAAACGCACGCCTGAATCGGCACCTTGCAAAAAAACTCATGATACCTGCAGAGGGCACTGACTGTTTCAAAGGGCACGGCCTGCAAAACGCAAGGCCTGTCGTCCGCATGCGCCGCATTGCAACAAAAGAGAAACGGTGCGCAATGAAGGCATTCCCTTCCGCATCAGACAACGACACCGTGTTGTGGCAGCGTACGCCGCTGTCTGGCTGACAGAACGACGGCACGTTAAAAAAGACAGACAGGGGAGTTGCGGCTTTTTGACAGCGGCAAACGGTATCCGCTCAAAACACAGACACAAAACATACAGGGGCAGACATGAACAAGGACACACAGGCGCACACTGAGATCGAACGCAAGTTTCTGGTACAAGATGACCGTTGGAGGGCGCTGGGGGTCCCGGTTCTGTTCCGGCAGGGATACCTGGCGGCAGACAGACAGCGCGTTGTCCGCGTGCGTCTTGAAGGCGAACGCGCCGTACTGACTATCAAGGGGGCTACCCACGGATTGACACGAAGCGAATTCAACTATCCCATTCCCCGCGCCGACGCGGAAGTGATGCTCGAGACGCTGGCGCAAAAGCCGCTTATCAGCAAGTGGCGCACAGTGATCGAATATGCCGGGCATTGCTGGGAAGTCGACGAGTTCCTGGAGGACAATGCCGGCCTTGTCGTGGCTGAAATCGAGCTTTCGCGCGAGGATGAACCGTTTGAAAAACCCGACTGGATTGGCGAGGAGGTGACAGGCGATCCCCGCTACGGCAACGCCTCGCTTGTCCGGTATCCCTACACGGTCTGGGCAAACACGCCGCCTCTTGGCGAAGAAGGGTAAACGTGCTAGAGCAGTTTCACTTTGCAGGTGCAGGACGGCCGCGAGGGCTTTTGCCACTGGCGGCGCACGAGCGCGCCCGCCTGTGCGGCATGCGCCAGACTGGCGCCAATCGCGCAAAAGTACAGGCAGAACACGCCGTCAGCCTGTTTTCAAAAACGTCCTTGCATCTTTTTTTCTAACGATTTTACGGAGATATCATGGCCATCACACAGGAACAACTTGACGCACTGTTCCCTCCGGAACGTTCAGATGCCTTTTTTGAAGGAATTTATGGCGACGCTGAAGAAGGCGCATATACTATTCGCCTGCGCATGGATAAGGAAGGTGCGGACACCATGGCGTTAGCCTTTGTACTGCATCGCCGCCCTGGGAAGTGCCTTGCCTGCCAGCTGACCCATGGCCTGCCCTATGTTTTTCGCCGCCATCCTGTCATCGACGCGGCCGGCGTGGCCAAAGCGCTTGCAGGTATGGCCGGCTGGTCTCCGGACACTGTACAATGGGAAATTGGCGAAACCATTCAGAAAAGCAAGGATGAACATCTGATTCCCCTGCTCCTGACCCGTAAGGACGGCTAAGCCATGCTGGCATTGTTTACTGTATATGGTATCCTCGGTGCAGTCACCGGACTGCTTGCCGGGCTGCTTGG
>DVMI01000055.1 GCA_018715085.1 Candidatus Avidesulfovibrio excrementigallinarum
CAATCCCGGCGTCCGGCAGCAGAACAACGGGCACAGGACGCTGCGGGCCGCACCCCTTCCGCCTTTCAAAAACTTCTGCCGCAAAAAAACAGACGCTGCGGCCCCCCACGCATGCGGACATTCCCCGCAAAACCCTGCCGGAAACGCCCCCACGCCGCCCCGCACGCATTTTCTGCTGTGCCGCGCAAACCAATGAGCGATGATAGAGCCAGATTGACGCGCACCCGCCCCGCATGCAGGCCCACAACGGCTGCCCGGCCATACA
This sequence comes from Candidatus Avidesulfovibrio excrementigallinarum, assembly GCA_018715085.1. Taxonomy (GTDB): domain Bacteria; phylum Desulfobacterota; class Desulfovibrionia; order Desulfovibrionales; family Desulfovibrionaceae; genus Avidesulfovibrio; species Avidesulfovibrio excrementigallinarum. The sequence continues at coordinate 266 of DVMI01000055.1, forward strand.
GCCTGCCGCCGGGGAACGGATGCCCGGGCTCCGGCTCTCCGGACCGCAACGCTTCGGGCTCCGGCTCTCCGGGCTCCGGCCCTTCAGATTGCGAGGTCCCAAGAGTGCGGATCCCCGGATTGCGGGCCGCGGAGTTGCGGGCCGCCAGGGAGGCGGGCCGCCGGATGAAGCGCCCCGAAAGGGCTTGGCCCTTCAGTCCGTCGGACTTCGGGCCGCCCGGGAGCGGATTCCAATGCGTCTGCCCCTGCCCGGCAAAACGCCCGCCACAGCACGCAGCCGCGCGGGACCGGCAAACACAGCGTCCCCGGAGGAAACGTTGCCCCTCCGGACAGGCGCAGAACGGCAGAGGTCCCCCGGCCGGCATCAGTCCGGGGCTGGCCGCACACGGCCGCACGCACAAGGGCAGCCACCGGCTGAACAGCCAACGGCTGAACCGCCACAGGCGGGGCCGTCACAGACAAGCCCGCCCGGCCGCGTCCTTGCCGGGACAGTCACGACCGGCGCAGCCACAGGCGGGGCCGTCATACACACAGGCAACCGGGGGGAGGTTGATGGACATTCATACAGAGGAGCGCCTGCGCCGCGTCATCGAGCACGAGATGGAGCAGTGTCTTGGCGTTGAGGGGTCGCGGCTTTCGCAAGCCAGGACGGCGCTCAAGCAGCGGTATCTGGGGCACGGGTACGGCGTGGACGACGAGCGTGCGGCCAAGGGGCTTTCGACCTATGTGGACCGCACGGTCATGGAATCTGTCGAATGGGCCAAGCCGGGGCTTATGCGCGTGTTCTGCGGGGACGAGATCATCCGGTTTGAGCCCAAGACGCCGGAACAGGAGCAGGCCGCAAGGGACGCCACCCTGTATGTCAATCAGGTGGTGTTTGGCCGGCGCATGTTTGCGCTGGTGCACGACGTGCTGACCGACGGGCTGTGCCAGCGCGTGGGGTGGTGTCTTGCGCACTGTCCCGAGCGCAGGCAGCAGCGCGTGATGCAGTATGCGGGGCTGTCGCAGCAGGAAGCCACGGCGCTGCTGGCCGATCCTTCGCTCAACGTGCAGGCGCCCGGCGCGGTGCAGATCCGGCAGTACGCGTCGCCTCAGGGGCCGCTGTACGATTTGACCGTGCGGCAGACCGTGCTGACGCGGGACATCCGGATCGACCCTGTGCCCTCGGAAAACGTGGTGGTTTCTGCCGACGCGCCGGACGTGGAGCGGGCGCGCTTTATTGCGCACTGGGAAATCAGGACGGCCTCTGATCTGCGCCGCGAAGGCTATGCGCCTGCGCTCATCGAGGAGCTGCCGCCCTATGACGACGGCATCATGCCCGAAACGGCCCTTGGCCGCGAGCTCAACGACGCGTCCGGCACGGACTCTGACGGCCGGGACCCGGCCATGCGCGCCTATAAGATTTATGAGGCGTGGTTTGATGTTGATCTGGACGGAGACGGCATTGCCGAAAAAGTCAGGGCTGTCTACTGCGGCGACACAGGCGTCTGCCGGGTGCTGTCGGTGGAGCCGTGGCCCTTGTACCGCGCGCCGCTGTTTGCCGCCTGCTCGGTGCCCCTGCCCCATCAGGTTGTGGGCCTGTGCCTGGCGGATCTGGTGACCGACGTGCAGGATTTGCGCACAGAAATGACCCGCCAGTACCTGGACAATCTGGCGCTGGCCAATCAGGCCGAACTTGTGGTCAACGAAGGCCAGTCCGGTTCGGTGGAGTACGACAGCCTGCTGACCCGCGGCGTGGGCGCGGTGCACCGCCTGCGCGGCGACGCCACCATCACCCCGCTGCCGGTGTCCACCTCCTCGGCCGACGCCCTCCAGGGCCTGCAGATGAGCGCAGAACTCATCGAACGGCGGACCGGCGTATCCAGCCGCACCCGGGGCCTCCAGGCCGACGCCCTCCAGAACACGGCTACCGGCGCGTCCATCATGGAAGACGCCGTCAACCAGCGCCTGGAACTCATTGCCCGCGTGTATGCCGAAACGTTTTTCAAACCCCTGGGCCGCTATGTGCTGCACCTGGTGCACCGCTATCACGACAAGGCCATTCAGCTGCGCCTCAAGGGCCGCTTCATGCGCTTTGACCCGCGCGACTGGGATCCCGACATGGATGTGGCCGTGGCCGTGGGCCTGGGCACCGGCAACCGCGGGCGGCTCCTCAACGCCTACAGGCAGATTCTGCAAATCCAGCAGACGTTCATGGCCCAGCTTGGCAAAAACTCGCCCGTGCGCCTCGAACACCTGGTCTACACCTGCCACAAAATGGCCGAAGCCGCCGGCCTGGAATCGCCCGAACGCTTTTTCGGCACGGAAGAAGACGCCCGGCGCGCCGGACAGGCCCTTGCCAACGCGCCCGCAACCCCCTCGGCCCAGCAGGAAAAAAACCGGCTCGAACAGCAAAAACTGCGCCTTGAAGCGCAAAAACTCCAGCTCGAAGAACAAAAAACCCGCGCCAGCCTGGCCACAGACGCCTGGAAAGCCCAGGCCGACGCCTGGCGCGAAGAACAGCAGGCCAAAGGACGCCTGGCGCTCGAAAAATGCAGAATCGACGGCAAAATAGCCCTGAAAGGCATGGAAATGTGCATGGATCAGGCCAAGGACCCGCCCGTAACTCCGCCCATGGATCCCCCCGCGGTTCCACTGATGGATCCGCCCGTGAATCCGCCTGCAAATGTGCGCCCGGCGCCTTTCCCAAACCCGCTGCCGGAGCGATCCGGCCCGGCCCGGGACCAGCGCGGCGGCATCCCGGCCGCCGGCTGACACGGCCCCCCCGGGAAAACGGCGCGCAACGCCGGATACGCTCCGCCCCGGCCCGTTGCAACACAGGGCAACGCCCGACAACACCAGGAAACGACAAGAAAAAACGGCGCGGCGGCAACACCGCGGCAACACCGGCCGGAGTCCGGACGGTTCGCTATAAAATATGTATTTTTTATATAAAAAAACCAACCCGCCCGACCGATCGCCGCGCTCCGAAGGCGCACGCGCCGGGGACGCACGCGCCAGGGCCCGCGTACGCCGGGACGGCGTCATCGGGGGGCGCCGTCCGTTCAGGAGCCCTCCGGCGGACCGGCGGCGTCATTCTGCAGGGCCGGGGTATCCGGCCGGAGGGCACAGGTCGAAGCTTTTGAAGGAGGGGCACAGATGACGGCTGACGAGCGGCAGCAAGCCCTGGAGGCCGGACGGATTTTGCGCAGCGGCGTGTTCCGGGCGGCCCTGGACCGGCTGGACGCGCGCTGCGTGCGGGCGTGGCGCGCCTGCGCAGACAGCGCGCAGCGTGACATGTGGTGGCACAGGCAGTGCGCGCTTGCGGCAATCAGGCGGGAATTGTTCGACGTGTTGCAGTGTGCCGCGCTGCGCGCACAGGGTAAGGATACGGTACTGAACGCGGCGCTTCAGGCCGCAAAACAGACAATCACGGCGCAACGTCCTTCGGAATTCGTGCAGTTCGGACCGGAGGACGGGGGCTCAACCCACGGGGGAAACGATGATGAACGACGTTGAACGGCAGAGGATGGCCGCGGGCATGGACGCCGGCGGCGGGGTGTATGACGTGGACGCCATTGCGGCGTTGCTTGCCAGGGGCAGAACGCCCGGCAGCGTTCCGGGCGCGGCCTTTGGCCGGAGCGTTGACCGGGCCATGGACCGGGCCATTGGCAACGCCCTGGACACGGCCATTGACCTGGCTGCGGACGGCGGCCCGGACAGCCTTGCAGAAAACGGCGGGCCGGGCGGATCCGCCTGTGGCGGGTCCGATCCGGAAGAGGGACCGGGGGACGACATTCCCATGCCGGCCGGGTGGGACTGTGCGCTCTGGCAGAGGCTGGGGCCGGAAGTCAGGGCGGCCATCAACGCCGGCGAGCAGTCCCACGCGCAGGCCATGGCCCGGGCGCGGGCCGAGCGGCAGGCCGAACGCCAGCTGCAGGACGCCTTTGCGGTGGCGGCCAACGCCCAGATTCAGCAGGCCCTGACCACCATGAAACACATTGTGGAAGGCGAATACAGCGCGGTGGACTGGCAGGGGCTGGCCCAGAGCGACCCGGCCGCCTATGTCCGGCTTCAGCAGGCCTGCAACGCCCGCATGGCGGCCATCCGGCGCATTCAGCAGGGCGTGGAGCAGCAGACCCGGCTGTATGAGGCCCGGCGCGCAGCCCTGGCCCGGCAGGCTGTGGCCGACGAGTTTGCCGTGGTGCAGCCCGAAATCCGGGCCATGCTGGGCGCGGCCTTCAACGGCAGGCAGTTTGCCGAAGACGTGGCCGCCTACATGCACGAACAGGGCTGCCCGGCCGAGGTCATCAACAATCTTTCCAAGGGGTACGAGCTGAAACTTGTGGCCAAGGCGATGCTGTACGACAGGCTGAAGGCCCAGCGGGCTGCGGCGGCCCGCAAGGTGGCCCAGGCCCCTGCGGTGCAGTCGCCGCGCGGCGCCTTTGCAGAGGGCGCGCCCGACCGGGTCAAAAAAGCGCGCGCCCTGCTCGGCAAAAACCCCAACAGCACGGACGCGCTGGCGGCCCTGTTCGAGGCCACCCTGTAAAACGCGCCAGTCCCTCCGGCCGGACGCGGCGCAAAGGCCCGCCGGGGCGGAAGGCAGAGCCCCGGGCGCTTTCCGGATGCTTTGGCCGTCCCCTTGGAGTGTGGCGGGAACAGATCCGGAGTCCCGGGCGCTTTCCGGGCACTTCCGAATGCTTTCCGCACGCGCCCGGAAACAGCCTGCACCGCCGCGCCGACGCGGCAGAAGACCGGCAAGGCGCACGGCAGGGCCGCAAGGCCGGGACGGGGCGCACGGCAGCCGCGGCATGGCGGGCAGTGCCTGCGCCGGTCCGGCGGCGCGCCGCTCCGGAACGTGCGGTACAGGCCGCAGCAAAAACGCCCCGCCCCGGCCTGCGGCGCAAAAGGCAGTGCTGTTGTTCGCGAACGGGCCCGAAAGACAGGCCCTCTGCCAGCAGGGACAAAAGTCCAGACAGCTCCCCTGCCGGGAGAGGCCGCGGCGCGCAGGGGCGCGCAACCCCGGGACAGCCGCAACGGTCCGCAAAAGGCCCGCCGGGACAGGACGGCCGCAACGGGGCGCTGCCGGAAAAATCCGTTTCAGAACACGCTCATTCAACCCCATTTGCCAGAAGGAGACACAGCATGGCAAGCATCGTTTCAGGACAGCTTAAAGACGCGAGCGTCAAGGGCAAGCCCCGCGATCTCATGGACACGATTTTCAACGTGGCTCCCACCGACACGCCCTTTCTGACCATGTGCGGCCAGACCACCGCCAGTCAGACCCTGCACGAGTGGCAGACCGACACCCTGGCCAGCCCGGCCGAAAACGCGGCCCTGGAAGGCGCGGACAGCGCCGACTTTGCCGCCAGCGTCACCACGGAACTTTCCAACAAGACCCAGATTCTCAAAAAGGCCATCAACGTGTCGGGCACGGCCCAGGCCGTCAAGCAGGCGGGCGTCACCAAACAGTACGCCTATCAGATGGCCCTGCGCACCAAGGAACTGAAAAAGGACGTGGAATACGCCCTGTTGCAGAACAAGGTGGCCCGCGCCGACAACGGCTCCACAAACGGCCGCCTGATGACCGGCCTGCCCTGCTGGATGCAGTCCAACTATGCGGGCGCGGGCACCAAGTCCGACGGTGCGTCCACCGCCTGCACCGCCGGAACCGCCCGCGTGCCCACCGAGGCCATGCTCAAGACGCTGCTCACGCAGATCTACAACGCCGGCGGCAACCCCGACTGCATCATGATGGCCCCGGACATCCGCGTCAAACTGAGCGAAGTCCTTTCCGGCGGCGCAACCCGGATCGAAAAGGCCGAACAGAAAAAGGCCACCTCGGTCATCGACGTGTACGTCTCCGACTTCGGCACGCTCAAGCTGGTGCCCAACCGCGTGCAGGCCTTTGAACCCTTCTCCAAAACCTGCGCCTTTGTGCTTGACCCGCAGTACTGGAAGGTGGCCTACCTGCGCGGCTTCACCGAAGAGCGCCTGGCCGTGACCGGCGACAGCCTCAAGGGCCATGTGCTTGTGGAATGCACCCTGGAAGCCCGCAATGACGCCTCGTCCGGCGTGCTCGCTGACCTGAAGGCGGCCTGATTGCTCCGCGCCGCGGCCGGGCTGGCGGCCTGCGGCCCAAAACGCCCCGGCTGACACGCGCCGCCCGACTCCAGACGCCCCGCATGCACTGCCGGGCTGACGGATCCCACAGACAACAAGGACGGGCAGCACTGGCGCCCTCTGTCCACGGCCACGGGCTGGCCGAAACCACCCGGCCCGGCTGACGGCACAGCGTCCACAGGCCCCCCGGACTGTCCACAGGCAGCGCAAAGCACGAGGCCAGGCGCCCCGGCACAGAAGACCACAGGCGATCCGGCAGCCCGGGCGGCACACCGGGCGGTACACCGCCCCGGCACGCTTTGCGGGCAGCCCGCCCACAACGCCGGAGAGGGCGGCCTTCCCCTTTTGGAAGCAGGCCCGGCCTTCTTCTGCCGGGGCGCGCGGGCGGCCTCTGTCACGCCGCAGGGAGCGGTGTCTACCCCCCGCCACAGACAGGCCGCCCGGACTGTCCGCAGGCAGCGGGAATCCGGCGGCCGGACGCGGGGATCCGGCGGCCCCGGCAGCAACAAAAAAAGCCCCTCAAACGAGGGGCCCTGCTGTCTGGGGAACGCCGGATGGTTCCGCCGTCCATCCTACTACCTCACACTCCTCGAAAGGAGGGGCCACGCAGCGAGCGTTCTCTGCTGACGGCGTTCCCTATGACGCCAATATAGCAGATACGGCAACCCATGGCAAGCCAGGAGATCCACCAGCCGTGCATAAAACCCGCCGCGCTCCTGACAGCGTTCCCAACGCCATGAACCTTTTCCTGAACACCCCGGGCAACCGTGCGTGCAGAACAATCTGGAGTATACGATGATGCCTTATCCCCGATCCGGGCTGCTGGGCCTGTTTGCGGCCAGCGGCCTGGCCAGCCTGATGTTTCCGGAAGAAACGCAAGCCGCCGTCTATGCCAGGGACGGCAGGCGCCTGCTTGAACTGCTCAACAGAGCGGCCGTAGGGGCGCTGTCCAAGACCGAGCCGCCTTTTGTCTTTCAGCAGTACCTGCCGAAGTCCGTTTTCGAGGCTGCCAGAAACGACAACAAGGCCTTCAATACGCGACGGCTTGCGGCACGAATGGAGGATATTCAGCACTATTGGAATATGCGACACACGCACATGACCAATGAAGAAATCGAAGATCTGGTCGAATCGCTCGTTACCGGGAACGCACGCTTTTATGTGCGCGCCAACAAGCCCTATGCCGAAAGCCTTGCCGTGCTGGGCGAACATTCCGGCGGGCGCGGTTCGCTCCGGCCTTCCCCGGAGTATACCTATCTGCATCAGGTAAACCCGTTAGACAACAAAAGGCTCCTCAAAATGAGGAGCCGTGTCTGGGGAACGCCGGATGGTTCCGCCTTCCATCCTTTGACTAGTACACCTTACGGTGTAGGCCTGCGCAGCGAGCGTGTCTCTGCTGACGGCGTTCCCTATGACGCCAATATAGCAGATACGGCAACCCATGGCAAGCCCCAAAAGGTTCACGGGGCCGGAGTTCCGGCCTCATCCGGCAATACGGATCCGGCCGCAGCCGCCGCGCCCGCGCCAGGCAACATCCAGGCCGCCGCACCGTCTGCCGCGCTCTGGTGGGACAGCCCTTGGCATGACCTTGCCCAAAACACCTTTGCCCCGTATGGCGGTCTGGATGATCCGCTGGCCGGATACGCGGTCATGCCTTCTCAAGCTCCATGGGCAACGCAGTCCCCCGTTGAGCAAGGGCACGAGATTTTCCAAGATCCGACGCTCTCGGATCCGGAAATCATCAGTCAGAAAATCCGGTCAGCGTTCGACGCCCAAAAGGCGGACACCGCGCTTGCCCAGAACCCGCCCCAGGCGAACACTCCAGACAGCACGCCGGAAACGGCGCCATCCTGGTGGGACAACGCCAAGCGCCCGCTGGCCCTCGGCGTGCGCAATCTGCTGGAAGGGGGTGGCCGGGGCGCCTCGGTGGGTCTGGGCGATCCGGGACGCGTGGTTGCTGACTGGATGAACCTGCCCAAGCCGGAAACAGACTTTGAAAAAAACGTTTCCGCCCTGGTAAGCGGCGCAGCAGAAGCCCTGCCCATGCTGGGTGGCGGAGCCGGGCTGGCGCGGTGGGCCGCCAGCCCTGTAACCAGGGGCGCAGGCAGCACGCTCGCCGGTTCACCGTGGGAATCGATGGCGGCTGGAGGGTTGCTGAATCTGTTTTCCCGGGAATCCTGTCCCCAGGAACCATGATGGCGGGCATGATCCCACGCCGTCAGGCCCGCTCCGCATACACTGCCGGGCTGGCCGGATACGCGGTCAGGAGGGCGGCGCTCCGGCCGTGGCAGGGCGTGCGCCCGGCGGCCGGGTTCAGTACAGGCCGTCCCAGACAATGCGGCGGTAGTGTTCGCGGTCGGTATCGCCTTCCGTGGAGAGGCACAGCACGCGGGACTGGCCGTCAAGACGCAGCTGCCGTCTGAGATCGCCAAGGGCCGGGTCGCGCATGATGGCATAGACAAGCCCGGTGGTGACTGCGCCGCTTTCGCCGGAAACAATCCGCGCGTCCGTGCCGGCCGGGTTGCCCAGAATACGCATGCCGGTGGCGGCCACCGTGTCCGGCGTGGAAACAAAGCAGCTGGCATGGGCCCGGATCTGTTCCCAGCCCAGGTGACAGGGCTCGCCGCAGGCCAGACCCGCCATGATGGTGCGCAACTCGCCGTCCACGCGGTGCAGGCGGCCGTCGTCGTGGCGGGCCGTCTGGAACAGACAGTTGGCCTGATGCGGCTCCACAATGGTGATGACAGGCCGGGCGGCGGCATAGCAGTCCGCAAAAAAGCCGCACAACGCCCCGGCCATGGCTCCCACACCGGCCTGCAGAAAAATGTGCGTGGGCGGCCGGTCAAGCTGGCGGGCGATCTCCAGCCCCATGGTGGTGTAACCCTGCATGATCCATGCCGGAATCTGTTCGTACCCCTCCCACGACGTGTCCTGCACCAGCACCCAGCCGTAACGTTCGGCCTGCCGGCTGGCAAACCGGACCGTTTCGTCATAGTTCCAGTCCGTCACCACGGCCTGCGCACCCAGCGTCCGGATGGCCTCCACCCGCTCCGGCGCGCTGCCCCGGGGCAGATACACCACGCAGCCCAGCCCCAGACGGCTGGCGCTCCAGGCAATGCCGCGGCCGTGATTGCCGTCTGTGGCCGTGACCACCGTGCGGCGCGGCTGTGCAGGGGGCGCAGCGTCCGCCGCCCCGGCCCCGGGCAGCGGCTCGCGGCCCGCAGCAGGTTGCGGCGCGCCGGATGGATCAATGACGGATTGCAGCGTGCAGGGATGTCCGGCACAGGAGCCCTGTCCGGGGGGTACCACCCGTAGGGCTGACACCCGGAGAGCTGACGCCCGGAGAGCTGACGCCCCGGAGCCCTGCCCGCCATGCGCGCTGCCCGGGCAGGACGGTGCAGAGCCCGCCGCCTCCGGCTGCGTCCCACGGTGTTGCGGTTCACAGCATTGCTGTTCACGGCATTGCTGTTCACGGCATTGCTGTGCGCCGGGTTCGTGGAGATCCCAGCCTTCTTCCATGCAGCGGTGCAGGCAAAAACTCCCGCCCAGCACCTTGAACGCCTGCTGGCCAAAACGGCCGCTTTCGTCCTTGACGTGCAGCGCGGCAAGGCCCAGCCTGGCCGCCAGATCGCGCAGCGGCACCAGCGGCGTGGGCTGATACCCCGGCAAACTGCGGTGAAAGGCCTGCGCGCGCTCTGCACCCGCCACGGTAAAGCGCCGGGGAGCCCGCCCGGAAGGCGTCCGCCAGATCCAGACTACAGGCTGTCCGTCCAACGTGCTCATGCTCAACCTCCTGCCAGGCGGCCGCGGCCGAACCCGCCCGTCTGCTCCAAAAACCGTCATGCGCCGCAGCCGGGCAGGCGCTCCGCTGCAACGCCGCCCGGCCCGCCACCATCAGCCAGCCATGGCCCCGCCGCCGGAGGGAACCGATCTTCCGGGCGCTCTTGAGTCCAGGACAACACCGGCGCGCACAGCGCCGCCACCGCCCCGCGCGGCCGCACAAACAAAACGCTCCGGCAACGCCTGCATTTGCTGGCAACGCGCGCCCCGGATGCTGCCTGTAACTGTGCAAAAAGGCGGACCAGACTGTCAAGCCGCAGCGGCCGGGGGTCCCGCTCTCACGCGCCATGCCGTGCGCCTGAGGCACGCGTGCCTGTGAGGGCACGCCTGTGCTGCCTGTACCTGTGCGGGTGGCACCTGTGCTTATGTCACACCCGTGTTTGCGGCACCCGTGCCTGTGATGCCTGCGCCCGGGGCACTCATGCCGGGGGACGCCTGCGCGGCTCGCACCTGTGGCGCTCGCGCCGTTGGCGCCCCGGAGGGCCCCGTATCTGTGCGGGCGCGCCCGTGATGCACCCGCAGGACGTATGCCCGGAGAGCTTGCGCCCGGAGAACTTGCGCCCGGAGAACTTGCGCCCGGGAAATTCGTGTCCGCAGGGCCCGTGCGGGCAGGCGCCGCCTGCTCCCTGCCGCCTCCGGGTGGGGCCCGTACCTTGCGCCTGCTGGGCGTATGGACTCCCGCCATGGCCGGTTTTTGCGGGGTGGCGCGGGCTGTTCCTGTCCGTACCAGCCAACGGCCCGGCTGCCGCAGGTCAAGGCGCACCAGCCGCGGTGCACGCTGTGCCGCGCAACGCGGCCCTGTTACAGTACACCCAGCAAATCGCGCAGACGACGCGGGAACGGAGAACGGAGCCGATGCCCTGTTGCGGGCACTACCGCGCTGCGCGTCCGGGCCGGGGGACTCCCCGCGCCCGGGGTTACTGCAGGGCGGGCGCAACAGCAAAAAGGCCCCCGCGCCCGGGGTTGCAGCCGGACAAACAGGATGCAGGCGGCAGCCTGGGCCCTTAGCTCCGCACCCGGGGTTGCAAAGACCGTGTCACAGCCCCAACGCCGGGCCGCCAGCCTGGCGGAGAACTCAAAAACCTTAAAAAGGAACCGGGTGTGATGCTTGATTTAACCAAGGCGAGAGGCGGATTGCTGCCCTTGTTTGCGGCTGGCG
>DVMI01000004.1 GCA_018715085.1 Candidatus Avidesulfovibrio excrementigallinarum
GATTTTCTTGGTTGCGGGGGCAGGATTTGAACCTACGACCTTCGGGTTATGAGCCCGACGAGCTACCGAGCTGCTCCACCCCGCGTCAACAGAAAGAACGTACTGCTCGGGGCCTGGGTTGTCAAGCGTTCTTTATCAAAAGTTATAAAAAGTCTGGAAAAAGTCTGGAAAAGATGCCGCAACAGCCTGGCATTGTTTAAAGTATCAGTTGAATTTTTTTCGTGACGCCGGACGCGGCGTCTGCGTCTGGTGCGTCAGGCGCAGGCATTCTCTGGTGCCGAAAGCCCCCTGTTATGGAATCTGCGCTGCTGCCATCAGGCGCAAGGCCGTCTCAGCTGACACACAAAACGCCGGGCATACATCCTGCCTCTGCCTCACACCAGGCAGTGCGGCGCGGCACAGGCTGCGACAACTGCGGGACGGACGGCGTGCCATGGGCCCGAACCTTCCGGGCATGCGGGAAGCGGGGCGGGCACGGCCACCAGGCACCCGGCACCCGGTTTTATCTTCTCACACCCCCGAAAACGCATACGCTGCGCCGGTTCAGCCACGGGGCGCGCCGCATCAGCCCGTCAGTCAGCGTTGGAATATCCGAAAAGCCCCGAGCCCGGCCAGCATGTTGCCTTCCACGGCCATACATCTACAGCCTCTCCTGCCCTACTGCCCCGGTCATCTGCACACTGTGCCCGGCCTCGTGCACGCATCGTCACAGCGGCGTTGCATCCGAACGGGCCGTCTCCTCAAGACGCGAAAGCCGTCACCCCTCCCCGCCCTTCCTCACCCGTCAGAGTCTTTGCAGTGTGAAACGCGTTGCGTTCCACACCTACGGCCTGTCGTTTCGCAAAAAAACGCGTTTTCCCGCTCTTTTTTGCCCGCGCGGCTCCGGGGTGCTGCGGCCGGGCTGCGGCCGGTTCAGCGGGACTGCGGCCGGACTGCGGCCGGGCGGCGGGCAGGTCAATGGGATTGCGGCGGGTTCTGTCCGGCAAAGACGCGGGCGGCGTGGCGGCCTGGCTCGTCGGGCTGGCCTGCGGGCGTGCCCACAAAATGGCACAGCGCGGCTTCGACGGTACTGACGTCCACCTCGGTATCAAGGCAGGGGCCGTGGGGGCGGCGGTTGAGGATGCCGAACACGGGCAGGGGCGCGGTATCCTGGATACCGGCGGCGAGGTCGCGTTCGCAGGCCACGGCGAGGATGAGCCTGGGGCGGACCTGGGCGACGATGCGCCGGGCCACGGAGCCGCCCACAGCCACGGCCAGGCGGACGCCCCAGCGGTCGCGCAGGGCGATCAGGGCGCTGATGGGGCAGCGGCCGCAGCGGCGGCAGTTTTCCAGGCGGTGCGTCAGCCGGTGGGGGCAGTGGCTGGACTGGATGCAGTGAGGCAGGAGGACGAGGGTTTCTGCGGCGGTGCAATGCAGGCCGCAGCCCAGGACGATTTCGTTATTGACCTTGATGAAGGAGCGGCGCACGCGGTCTGCGGGGATGCGCAGCAGGCGGCCCACGGCTTCCATGAGCGGCAACAGCACGCGGACCACAAAGTTCCACAGCTGCCTGGCTCCGGGCGCAAGGCGGCCATGCTGGCCGAACCAGGCGCACACGGTCAGCCAGCCTGCCAGGCCCAGCACGGCCAGCATGGTGCAGACAGCCAGCGCGCCAAACAGGGTGGACAGCCACGGGAACAGGACAAAAATGCCGGCAGGCACGAGCCAGCAGAGCGCCAGCACCAGGCAGAGCAGCAGCGCGGTACCCAGCACCAGCCCGATGAACAGGCGTTTGCCTGGTCCGGGCTGACGCAGCCGCGGGTCGAGAGGCAGAAAAGAGCGCATACGATCAACCGTGGTATGGCCTGCCAGGTCAGCAGGGGGCCTCGTCGTGCCGTGCGCACAGGGCCCGCGCCGTGCTGACGCCGCGCAGGTAGCCGTTCCAGAACGCGCCGGCCGGCATGGCTTTTTTGCCTGCCGGGCACAATTCGGGGATCAGATAGGCCGCGTCGGCGCAGGCAATGGCCAGACAATCGCGGTACAGGCCAAGGATTGTGCCGGGCGCGGGCGCGACGCCGTCGGGCAGGTTCAGGGTGCTGAACGGCACCGCAAACTCTCTTCCAAACCGCCCGGGCGTCAGTTTGACGGCCAGCGAGCGGCCGTCGAGATCGAGCTCGGCGCGGCCGCCGGGGCGGGGGGTGACGCCGCGCAGGCGGGCGTGAACTTCGCGCACGGGCAGCTGCCAGTCAATATCGCCGTCGGCGCGGGTGAGCTTGGCCGCATAGGTCGCGCGGCATTCGTTTTGGGCGACGGAAACGGGAGGCTGACCGGCCAGGAAGGCGGCAAGCACTTCGACAAGCAAATCGCCGCCCAGCAGGGCCAGTTCTCTGTGCAGGTCGCCGCCGGTGTCGTCAATGCCGATGGCCAGGGCTTTTTGCGCGAGCATGGGGCCTGTGTCGAGCCCTGCTTCCATGCGCATGATGGTCACGCCGGTCTGCACGTCGCCTTCCATGACGGCCCGTTCAATGGGCGCGGCTCCGCGCAGGCGGGGCAGAAGCGACGCGTGGACGTTGAAAGGTCCTATGGCAGGGATGTCGAGCACGGCCTGCGGCAAAATCAGACCGTACGCCGCCACGGCCAGCACGTCGGGGCGCAGGGCGCGCAGGGCCTCACGATCGGCCTCCTCGCGAAAATGCAGCGGCTGGGCCACGGGCAGCCCCAGGGTAACGGCCAGTTCCTTGACGGGCGGAGCAACCAGCTTGTGGCCGCGTCCGGCCGGGCGATCGGGCTGGCAGTACACGCCCGCAAGCTCAACGCCTTCCGTTTCGGCCGCAAACCGGTGCAGCCGGCGGAGAATCTCTGCCGCAAAGGGCGACGTGCCCATAAACACAATACGCATATTACCTGCCCATTCTTTTGCGCAGCTTGTCCTCGAACAGGCTGCGTTTCAGATGGCTGATGTGGTCGATAAACAACGTGCCGTCCAGGTGATCCACCTCGTGTTGCAGGCAGACGGCCAGCAACCCTTCGCACTCCATATCCACCGGATTGCCATCCAAGTCTGTGGCCTCAAGCCGCACTTTGGCGTGACGCCGGACCTTGGAACGGTAATCGGGCACCGACAGGCAACCTTCCTCGGTTTGTACGCTGCCTTCGCCGGGCACGGGCGTCAGCCGGGGATTGACCAGCGTCATCAGCCCGCTGCGCTGTTCCGGGCCGGTCACGTCGACCACAATCATGCGGATGGCTTCGCCAATCTGCGGTGCGGCCAGGCCAATGCCTTCCGCACGGTACATGGCGTCCGCCATGTCGGCCGCCAGCTGGCGCAGTTCGGGCGTCACCGCTTCTACGGGCTGGCTGACCCGTTTGAGACGGGGATCGGGATAGGTAAGAATCGTGAGTGACATAAAGACTGCTCTTGCCAGGTAAGGCGTCAAAAGGTTACACGGTCAAGGCCGCACGGCCCCCGGCCAGGCCACAAACGCCGGCGCCGGCGCCGGCCGGGCCGCCGCTCCATGCGCGATCGGGGGCACACCCTTCTGAAGCACGGCGCGCGCAGGCCGCAAGGCCGCAGCCTGCCGCCCGCGTCCGCCACAGAAGGCAGACGCGGCAGCAATACCATGTATGACCATACCTCTTTTGAGGGCCTTTGTATATAGACCCGGACGGCGCTGCCGCAGGCCCCGGACGGCACACAACGGCCAAGCGGCCACCCCCCGCGGCGCGAACAACGCGCAACGGCTTGCGTTTTTAAGCATTTCAGGTTTGTGAGAGGTCCTGTCATGGATTCCGGCACGCTTCCCGCCCCCCTCCCCTTCCGGGCCGACGCGCCCTGGCTCGCGCCGCTGGCCGGATGGTCCGATCTGCCCTTCCGCCTGCTCTGCCGCGAACTGGGCGCGGCCGTCTGCTGCACGGAAATGATCAGCGCCAAAGGCTTTATCTACAACAGCCCCGGCACAAAGGAACTGCTCAATACCCTGCCCGAAGACAACCCCCTTGTCCTGCAACTTTTTGGCGCAGAAGCACCCTTCATGGCCGAAGCCGCCCTGCGCCTCAAAGACCGCGGCTTTGTCTGGTTTGACTGCAATATGGGCTGCTCTGTCCCCAAAGTCACCCGCACTGGCGCAGGCGCAGCCCACTGCCGCGACGTGGACAACGCCCTGCGCGTGGCCGAAGCCCTCATCGGCGCGGCAGGCCCCGGCCGGGCAGGCTTCAAACTGCGCCTGGGCTGGGACGCCGCCACGGACGATACCTGGAAAACCCTGGCCCGCGAACTGGAAGCACGCGGCGCAGGCTGGCTGACCCTGCACCCGCGCACAGCCAAACAGGGCTTTACCGGCCAGGCCCGCTGGCAGGCCCTGCGCGAACTGAAAGAACTTGTCCGCATCCCCGTGGTGGCCAGCGGCGACCTGCTCTGCGCCCAGGACGGCCTGCGCTGCCTGGCCGAAACCGGCGTGGATACCGTGATGTACGCCCGCGGCGCCCTGCGCGATCCCGCCATCTTTACCGCACACGCCCAGCTGCTGCACGGCCTTGAACCCGCCAAACCCAGCGCCAGCGCCCTTAAAGCACGCATCCTCCGCCACGCCGAACTGGCCCGCGCCTACTCCTCCGATCGCGCCGCACTGCTCAAAATGCGCACCATCGTCCCCCGCTACGCCCACGACCTGCCCGGCTCCCGCGCCCTGCGCCTCGCCGTCATCGCCTGCCGCGACTGGGACGACTTCCGCCACGCCCTCAACAGCTGCCTGTAACAGCCCTCGCATACTTCCTGGCAGGGGGAAGGCGGGAACCCTTTTCGGCAAAAGGGTTGCCCCCCTTCCCCCC
>DVMI01000056.1 GCA_018715085.1 Candidatus Avidesulfovibrio excrementigallinarum
GGTTTTGGTGAACTAGAAAACAACAACACAAATTTCATCCATATCATTTCGGAGGCATCCCATGTTTGTAGGTATCCCCAAGGAAATTAAGGCCCAGGAAAATCGCGTCGGAATTACTCCTGCCGGTGTTCATGCTCTCGTAGAAGCCGGTCATCGCGTCGTGGTTGAAAAGGGCGCGGGCCTTGGCAGCATGATCACCGACGAAGAATATGTCGCTGCCGGCGCTGAAATCGTGGCGACCGCTAAGGAATGCTGGGACGCCGAAATGGTCGTCAAGGTCAAGGAGCCTCTGGCTTCTGAATATGATCTCTTCCATGAAGACCTTCTGCTGTTTACCTATCTGCATCTGGCTCCCGAACCGCATCTGACCAAAGCTCTGCTCGACAAGAAGGTTGTGGGCATTGCTTACGAAACCGTGCAGCTCGACAACGGCGCTCTGCCCCTGCTCGCCCCCATGTCCGAAATCGCCGGCCGTATGGCCACCCAGGTTGGCGCCCAGATGCTGACCAAGATTGAAGGCGGCATGGGCGTTCTGCTCGGCGGCACCGCCGGTGTGCATGCGGCCCATGTGGTGATCATCGGCGCCGGTACCGTGGGCCTTTCGGCTGCTAAGGTGGCCATGGGCATGGGCGCTCGCGTGACGATTCTTGACAGCAACCTGAACCGTCTGCGTTACATCGACGACATCTATGGCGGCCGCATCCAGACCCTGGCCTCCAATGCGTTCAACATCGCCGCTGCCGTGAAGGAAGCCGACCTGCTCGTGGGCTCCGTGCTGATTCCTGGCGCGCTGACTCCGAAACTGGTGACCGAAGCCATGGTCAAGACCATGAAGAAGGGCGCCGCCATTGTGGACGTGGCCATCGACCAGGGTGGCTGCATCGAACCCACCGCCAAGCACGGTGCCACCTATCACGACCATCCGACCTTCATGTACGAAGGCGTGGTGTGCTACTCTGTGGGCAATATGCCCGGCGCCGTGGCTCGTACTTCGACCTTCACCTTGACCAACGCCACCATGCCTTATATGGTTGCCTTGGCAAACAAGGGCTGGAAGAAGGCTTGCCAGGACGACAAGGCGCTTGCCCGCGGCATTAACACCTGCGGCGGTAAGGTCTACTACAAGGGCGTGTCCGACGCGCTTGGCTACGAACTGAATTGCACTTGCGACCTGCTCAAGTAAGTATTCCACTCAGGCTCTTCCCGCCATACGGCGGGAAGAGCCTGCTGTCAAGCAAGGAGAAGCGCTGTACACCCGATAGCTGGTGCGCCTTCTCGGTTTTGTGACAGAATGGTCTAACCTTTTGACCCAGTTAGGGGAGTCAAGACAATGTCCCAGAATTGCTGCTGCAACAAGGATGAATTGATCGCTCTGGATAAGAAACATGTGTGGCACCACCTTACCCAGCACAAAGCGTTTGAAACCTCCGACCCCGCCATTTATGTGAAGGGCGAAGGCATGCGCATCACCGACATCAACGGCAAGCAGTACATCGACGCTGTGTCCGGTGGCGTGTGGACCGTGAACGTGGGCTATGGCCGTAAGGAAATCGTTGACGCCGTCAGCAAGCAGATGATGGAAATGTGCTACTTTGCCAACGGCATCGGCAACATCCCCACCATTAAGTTCTCCCAGAAGCTCATTGAAAAGATGCCCGGTCTGAACCGTGTGTATCTTTCCAACTCCGGTTCTGAAGCCAACGAAAAGGCCTTCAAGATCGTCCGTCAGATCGGCCAGCTCAAGCACAACGGCAAGAAGACCGGCATTCTGTACCGCTATCGTGACTATCATGGCACCACCATTGGTACCCTGAGCGCCTGCGGCCAGTTCGAACGTAAGGTTCAGTACGGCCCCTTCGCCCCCGGTTTCTATGAATTCCCCGACATGGATTCCTACCGCACCAAGTTCGAACACAACGACGAACTCGGCAAGAAGATGGCCCTCCAGATGGAAGAAGTGATCCAGAAGGTCGGCGAAGACGAAATCGGCGGCGTGATCGTAGAACCCATGACCGCTGGCGGCGGCATCCTGATTCCTCCGGCAGGCTACTATGAAACCATGCAGGAAATCTGCAAGAAGTACGGCATCCTGCTGATTATGGACGAAGTGGTGTGCGGCCTTGGCAGAACCGGTAAGTGGTTCGGCTATCAGCACTTCAACGTCAAGCCTGACATCGTCACCATGGCCAAGGGTGTGGCCAGCGGCTACGCGCCCATTTCCTGCACCGT
This sequence comes from Candidatus Avidesulfovibrio excrementigallinarum, assembly GCA_018715085.1. Taxonomy (GTDB): domain Bacteria; phylum Desulfobacterota; class Desulfovibrionia; order Desulfovibrionales; family Desulfovibrionaceae; genus Avidesulfovibrio; species Avidesulfovibrio excrementigallinarum. The sequence continues at coordinate 2,230 of DVMI01000056.1, forward strand.
GACCACCGAAGACGTCTTCCAGGACTTCATCAACGATCCCGCCGACCACGACGGCTACTTCCGCGACATCAGCACCTTCGGTGGCTGCACCGCCGGCCCCGCCGCCGCTCTGGTCAACATCGACATCATCGAACGTGAACACCTCCTTGAAAACTGCGCCGCCATGGGCGACTACCTCCTCGAAGGCTTCAAGGGCCTGATGGACAAGCACGCCATCATCGGCGACGTCCGCGGCAAGGGCCTGTTCGCTGGTATCGAAATCGTCAAGGATCGCGCCACGAAGGAACCCATCGCCGAACCCATCGCCAACGCCATGGTCGGCGCTGCCAAGGAAGCCGGCGTCATCATCGGCAAGACCTCCCGTTCGTTCCGCGAACTCAACAACACCCTGACCCTGTGCCCGGCGCTCATCGCCACCAAGTCCGACATCGAAGAAATCGTTGCGGGCATCGACAAGGCGTTCACGGCTGTTGAAAAGAAGTTCAATCTCTAATTGTTGATTCGGGAATGGGCTTTCATCCGCAGTGATGAAAGCCCGCCCCCCTCTCTGGTTACAATACCTCGAAAAGGGGCAAAGCGTATGTTACGCCTTGCTCCTCTGCCATTCAAAGGGGATAGTGTTATGGCCTTTACGCATTTTACGGTGAAGAAGATTGTTCATGGCCTCGGCGCCATTAAAGAAGCCGCCAAGGAAGTCAAGAACCTGAAAGGTTCCAAAGTGATGATCGTGACCGACCCTGGTCTGGCCAAGCTCGGCGTCCAGAAGCCCCTGGAAGACGTGCTCACCGCCGGTGGCATCGAATGGAAGCTGTATGCTGAAGCTCAGCTCGAACCCAGCATGGATTCGATCCAGCACTGCACCGACGAAGCCAAGGCCTTTGGCGCTGACGTGATCATCGGTTTCGGCGGCGGCAGCGCGCTTGACACCACCAAGGCTGCCTCTGTGCTGCTGACCAACGAAGGCCCCATTGATCGTTACTTCGGCACGAACCTGGTCCCCAATCCCACTCTGCCGTTCATCCTCATCCCCACCACGGCCGGCACCGGCTCGGAAATGACCAACATTTCTGTGCTGGCTGACACCAAGAACGGCGGCAAGAAGGTTGTTGTCTCCGAATACATGTATGCCGACACCGTCATCCTGGATGCGGAACTGACCATGGGTCTGCCGCCCCGCGTGACCGCCATGACCGGTGTTGACGCGTTTGTCCACGCTATGGAATCCTACTGCGGCATCGCTGCCACCCCCATCACTGACGCCCTGAACCTGCAGGCCATGAAGATGGTGGGCGCCAACATCCGCCAGGCTTTCGCCAACGGCAGCAACCGCGCCGCCCGTGACGCCATGCTGTACGCGTCCGCTCTGGCCGGCATGGGCTTTGGCAACACGCAGAACGGCATCATCCACGCCACCGGCACCACCCTGCCCACGGAATGCCATATTCCTCACGGCCTGGCCATTGCCATCTGCTCGCCCTTCAGCGTGGGCTTCAACTACATCGCCAATCCCGAAAAGTACGCCGTGGTTGCCGACATCCTGCGTGGTGACGACCGCACCGGTGTCATGAGCGTGCTCGATCGTGCCGCCGACGTGGAAAGTGCTTTCCGCGATCTGCTGCGCGACCTTGACATCAAGACCGGTCTTGCCAACTATGGCGTGAAGCGTGAAGATCTGCCGGCCTGCGCCGACCGTGCCTTCGCTGCCAAGCGTCTGCTGGACAACAACCCCCGTCGTGCTTCCCGCGACCAGATCCTGGCTCTGCTCGAAGCCAACTTCGAAAACTAAGCCGATATGCGTTGCCCGGCCTTGCGCCGGGCAATCCTGTTGCCCCGCAGTGTTTCGACGCTGCGGGGCTTTTTGTTTTCCGTTGAGAAAGACGGCAGCCTTTGGCCTTCGGGCATGCACATCCGGGGCAGTGACGTTTTTCAGCATGCTCATACAAACGTCCTTTGCCCCGCAGTAGCAAACACATCCCGGCACGCCTCGCTGCAGCAAACGCACGGCGGGCATCTGTGGGGAAGAAGATGCAGAAATTGCCCGGAACGCTTGCGGCAGAGAGCTCCTGGCTTCCTGCAGGACGCGCAGATGCCGGCGTGAAGCAGGGCGCTTTGGGGATTGGACAGCGCGTTTGCTCAAAGACTGAGACAGGGCTATGATTTACCGTACACGAGGATGCTTCCGCACGCTTTTGCATCCGTCAGAGTGGTATCTTTTTAAGGAGCCGGATCCGGCCTGAGTGTCAGGTCAGAACGAAAACGGCAGTCAACGGAGAAAATGCGATGTCAGGCAAACTGATTGGGAAAATCATTCCCGACACGCTGTTTGGCCGTCTGGTATCGGTGGGCGTTTTTTGCATCCTGGCGGTATGGGTAGTCTCGTTTTGGGATGCCAAGCTCCGTTCGGACAGCTTGTACATGCGGACACTGGCGGATGTGGAAAGCCGGATCTTTGCGCATCATATCCACCTGCTGTCTTCACAGGAGCCTGAATGGCGCGTTCAACTGGCCGGCTATCTCAGTCAGCGCAAGGAACTGCATGTGGAGCTGAGCGACTCGCCAATCCCCTTACAGAAGGGCGATCCCGTGCTCTCGCAGTGGCTTACAGATGCCGTGCGCGAAGAGCTGCGGACGACGGGCAGTCATGTCCAAACCGTCATGGGCAGTACATGGTTTGGCCGGCAGACAACAAAACAGTCTGCCCGTTTGTTTGATATGGCTCTGTTTAATGTGTCCTATTCCGGCAGGGTGGAGGTGTCGGTTGAGCTGGAAGACGGGCAGTGGCTTTATATTGCCCATGCACTGGAAAATCTGCCCAGCAAGGGCCTGAGCCGGGCTTTGCGGCGACTGCCGGCGGAGCTGTTTGTGATAGTGATCATTGCGTTTGTCGCCACGCTCTGGATTGTCCGCCCGCTATACCGGTTGACGGAAGCGCTGGACAAGGGGCTGGAGTCTGAGCCGCTGCCGGAAAACAGAGGCACTGTGGAAATTCGGAATGCCGCAAAGGCGTTTAACGCCATGCAGTTGCGCCTGCGTGAGTTTATCCGGCAAAGAAGCTTGCTGTTTGTTTCCATTTCCCATGACTTGCGTACGCCTCTGACGCGCCTGCGGCTCAGGCTGGAGGTTTTGCAGGACCGTGATATGCGTTCGGCCATGCTGCATGACGTGGAAAATATTCAGCGCAATCTGGACATTTTGATCAAGACCGGGCGCAGTCTGGATATGAATCTTCCTTCTGAGGAAGAAGAGCGTGTCAACATTATGGCCATGCTTGAAACATTGGTTGAAACAAGGCAGGATCTCGGGCAGCAGGTGACGTTGACAGGTCATGTGGACGGGGCGTTCTGGCTGCCGCCCCAGTCGTTTCGGAACGCGATCGACAATCTGCTTGAAAACGCCGTTCGCTATGGGGGCGGTGCTGACATGAGCGTTGCCAGAGAAGGCGACAGACTTGCCATTGACGTTTGCGATCACGGGCCCGGCATTCCGGAAGAGCAGCTGGAACGCGTGCTGGAGCCTTTTTACAGGCTGGAGACGTCGCGTAACCCTAAAACCGGTGGATACGGTCTTGGACTGGCCATTTCGCGCAATCTGGCCCGCAAGCTGGGGGGAGATCTGACGTTGAAAAACCTGCCGGAAGGCGGGTTGCATGCACGCTTTGCCATCCGCCTGCGTGCCGGAAAGGCGGCTGATACATTTTGATACAAGCCTGATATGCAGTTGAAACGGACAGTGGCTAGGGAGTTAAGACGATAAGCAGCGTGC
>DVMI01000057.1 GCA_018715085.1 Candidatus Avidesulfovibrio excrementigallinarum
GGCGGTCAGGGCCACGCGGGCACGGGCTCCCGGAGGTTCGTTCATCTGCCCGTAAACAAGCGCGGTCTTGTCAAGAACGCCGGCGTCTTTCATTTCGTGATAAAGGTCGTTGCCTTCACGGGTCCGTTCGCCAACGCCGCCAAACACGGAGATCCCGCCGTGCTGCTTGGCGATGTTGTTGATCATTTCCATGAGGATAACGGTTTTGCCCACGCCTGCGCCGCCAAAGAGGCCCATTTTGCCGCCTTTGGGGAAGGGCACAAGCAGGTCCACGACTTTGATACCGGTTTCGAGCACTTCGACGGACGTGTTCTGTTCGGTGAAGTCGGGGGCTTCGCGGTGAATGGGCAGATACGTCTGGGTTTCAATGGGGCCCTGCTGGTCAACAGGACGTCCCACGACGTTCATGATGCGTCCCAGCGAGGCTTTGCCCACGGGCACCATGATGGGACGCCCGGTGTCCACGGCGTCCATGCCGCGCACAAGGCCTTCCGTGGCGTCCATGGCGATGGTCCGCACCACGTTGTCACCAAGGTGCTGGGCCACTTCGCAGATGAGGTCTGGAGCGTCGGCGTTGTTGGGGTTTTTGATTTCCAGAGCGGTCAGAATGCTGGGTAGCTGACCACTGGGAAACGCCACGTCAACGACCGCGCCGATGACCTGAACGATTTTGCCGATGTTGTTGCTCATGTAGTGAATGCTCCCTTAGGGCCGTGCCTGTTACTGTAAGGCTTCCGCGCCACCGACGATATCGATGAGCTCGCTGGTGATGGAGGCCTGACGGGTCTTATTGTACAGGAGAGTCAGGGCCCCGGTCATTTCGTCACAGTTGCGCGTGGCGTTGTCCATGGCAGCCATCCGCGCGGCGTTTTCACTGGCGGAGGTGTCGAGGAGGCTACGGTAAATCTGCACGTTGACAAACCGGGGAAGAAGCACGCCGAGCAGCGTGCCCACATCGGGTTCGTAAGTGTATTCGGCCGTTCCTTTATCGACGGTTTCGCCGTGTCCGTCCTGATGCGACTGCACAGGCAGCAGCGGCAGGACAGTGGGCACCTGCCGAGCCACGGATTCAAACCGTCCATAAAGAAGAACGACCTTATCCACTCTGCCGGAGGTGTACTCGCTGATCACTTCCTTGCCAATGGCCGAGGCCAGAGTGAAGTCGAAGTCTCCAAGGACGTCGACATAGGAGGACAGCAGTTCATAGCCATTCTTACGGATGGCCTCGCGCCCCTTCTTGCCGACGCAGAGGAACTTCACAGCCCGGCTTTCGGCCTGGGCCTGGCGGGCTATGGCCAACCCGCGGGCAACAAGTCCCGCATTGAACCCGCCGCAGAGTCCCCTGTCGGATGTTGCCAGGACGATCAGCGTCGTCCTGGCTTCCGGATGCACTTCCAGCAGTGGATGGGCCGTGCCTTCAGCCTTGTCTGCAAGATCGCTCAGCACGGTATAGAACTTGTCCGCATACGCGCGGAACCGTTCGATGCGCGCCTGGGCGCCGCGGAGTTTCGCCGAGGCCACCATGTTCATGGCCTTGGTGATCTGCTTTGTCTTGCGGACTCCGGCGATTTTGCTTCTGACGTCTTTCAGCGAGGGCATGGGCTATCCGTCCTTAGGCCTTGTAGCCCTGTTTGAACGCCGCAATGGCGTCTTTCAGGCGGCCTTCGAGATCGGCGTCCAGCACTTTGCGCGTTTTGATGTCTTCCAGCACATCGGGCTTGGAGGTCCGCAGGTACTCAAGATAGTCGCGTTCAAAGGCCAGGACGTTTTCCACCGGGATATCGTCCATGTAGCCGCGGGTTGCCGCATACATGGAGGCCACCTGTTCGTTGACGGGCATGGGCCGGTACTGGGGCTGTTTGAGCAGTTCAACCAGGCGGGCGCCACGTTCGAGTTTCTGCTTGGTGCTCTTGTCCAGGTCTGAGCCAAACTGCGCAAAGGCAGCCAGTTCGCGGTACTGTGCCAAATCAAGACGCATGGTACCGGCAACCTGTTTCATGGCTTTGATCTGCGCGGCGCCGCCCACACGCGATACCGACAGACCGACGTTGACAGCCGGACGGATACCGGCGTTGAACAGGTTGGGCTCAAGATACACCTGACCGTCGGTGATGGAGATCACGTTGGTCGGAATGTACGCAGACACGTCGCCAGCCTGAGTTTCGATGATAGGCAGAGCGGTCAGCGAACCGGCTCCCAGCGAGTCATCAAGTTTGGCTGCGCGTTCAAGCAGCCGCGAGTGCAGGTAGAAAACGTCGCCGGGATAGGCTTCACGTCCCGGAGGACGACGGAGCAGCAGGGACATCTGGCGATAGGCCACGGCCTGCTTGGAAAGGTCGTCGTATACGATGAGCGCGTGCTTGCCGTTGTCGCGATAGTATTCGGCCATCGTGCAGCCGGTGTACGCGGCAATGTACTGCAACGGCGCGGCTTCGGACGCCGAAGCAGAGATGATGGTGGTGTATTCCATGGCGCCGTACTTGCGCAGGGTGTCCGCCACGAGAGCCACCGTCGACTGCTTCTGTCCAATTGCCACATAGAAGCAATGGATGTCCGATTCTTTCTGCGCGAGAATGGCGTCGATGCAGATGGCAGTTTTGCCTGTCTGGCGGTCGCCGATGATCAGTTCGCGCTGGCCTCGGCCGATAGGCGTCATGGCGTCGATGGCCTTGATCCCCGTCAGCATGGGCTCATGCACGCTCTTACGCGCGATGATGCCCGGCGCCTTCACTTCCACTGGGCGGAATTCGGTCGTTTCCACCGGTCCAAGGCCGTCAAGCGGCTGCCCGAGAGGGTTCAGGACGCGTCCCATGATGGCGTCACCCACAGGGACGGAGAAGATGCGGCCGGTACGTTTTACAGGATCGCCTTCCTTGATGCCCGTATCCTCGCCGAGGAGCGCCACGCCGACGTTGTCCTCTTCGAGGTTGAGCACCATGCCTTGTACGCCACCGGGGAACTCCAGGAGCTCCATGCTCATGGCGTTCTGCACGCCGTAAACACGGGCAATCCCGTCACCCACGGACAGCACCGTGCCGGTTTCCACGGCATCCACGCGCTGTTCGAAGTTCTGGATTTGCTCCTTGATGATGTTGCTGATTTCATCCGCATTGATATGCATGATGCTACTCACCCCTCTTGATGGTGTCGATGAGGGCACGTAATTGCGCCCTGAGACTGGCATCCATGACAGTATTGCCTAGGTGCAATACAAGACCGCCAAGGATGTCCGGATCCACCTCAAAGCCGAGAACCAGTTGGGCCCCGGCCTTTTTGCCCAAACTTGCCGCCAGTTCTTCTTCACGCCGTCTGTCCAGAGGAATGGCGGTCACCACCGTGCCGCGCACGACGCCCTTGGCTTCATCAAGTTGCGTTCTGTAGGCGGCAGCCACAGCACGCAGCAGAGGAAGTCGCGTCTTTTCCGCCAGAAGATGGCAGAAGCTAAACATGATAGGGCTGGCGTCCACCCCTTTGAGCACTTTGTCGAGCACCGCGTTTTTTTCGCCGGCAGAAATAACCGGTGCACGCAGTAGCCGTTCCAGATCCTGTGATTGGTCAAGCAGGCCCGTTAGTTTATCAAACGTGCGGCCATAACTTTCCAACTCTTCGAGCCCTTGTTCCCTGCCGATGGCAAACAGCGCGTGGGCATAGCGCCGGGCTACAATGTCGCCGGTCAATGCAGCACCACCTTTTTCAGAGAGTTGTCGATGAGCGCCGCATGCTGGACAGGCGTGAGCTTT
>DVMI01000058.1 GCA_018715085.1 Candidatus Avidesulfovibrio excrementigallinarum
TTTAAAGCAGCGCAGGCAGACGGCCTAGTACATTTGGGGAGAACATATGTCCGTAACGCTTTTTTCCCGCATCTGCCGGGAACATCATATTGACGATGGCGAAGTATTGCCGCTTCTGCCTGATCAGGTTCTGCTCCACGATGCCCTCGGCACCCCTGTATGCCTCCAGCTGGAAGCCGTGGGCGTGACATCCATCAAGCCCCTGCTGGCAATATATTGCGATCATAACACACTTCAGGTCGGCTATCGCAATGATGATGACCATGTCTATCTCTATGGCATGGCCAAAAGACTGGGTGCCTATTTTTTCCGCCCCGGTGAAGGGATTTGCCACCAAACCCATTTGGAACGTTTTTCCAAGCCTGGGGATATTCTTCTTGGCGCTGACAGTCACACCCCGACGTGCGGCGGTGCGGGCATGTTGTCCATTGGTGTCGGAGGGCTAACCGTTGTAGGCGCGCTTGCCGGCGAGCCATACAGAATCCCCCGTCCGTCAGTGCTTGGCATCAAACTTGTCGGCAAGCTGTCAGAATGGGTTACTGCCAAAGATGTCGCCCTGCATTTGCTCAAAACAGTGTCTGTCAAAGGCGGCGTCGGAAAGATTTTTGAATTTTATGGTCCTGGCGTGGAAACGCTTTCAGTGAATGAGCGCGCTACGATCTGTAACATGGGGGCAGAAGCAGGCGCCACGGCGTCAATTTTCCCCAGCGACCTCCGGACACTGGAATTTCTGCGTGCCTTTGGCCGGGAAGCTGACTGGCGGCCGCTGGCTGCTGACGACGGTGCGGTCTATGATGAAGATCTGCTCATTGACCTGGCCGCCATTGAGCCGCTGATAGCCTGCCCGTCAAGCCCGGATAACGTCCGCAGCGTGCAGGAAATTGAAGGATTGCCGCTGGATCAGGTTTGCATTGGCAGTTGCACCAATGCGTCTTATGCCGATATCGCCATAGCCGCAGCAGTCTGGAAAGGCAGACGCATTCCCGATTCGCTGGATGTCAGTGTGGCTGCCGGAACGCGCATGACGCTGGCACAGTTGATGAAAGACGGATACATCAGTCCGCTTGTAGATGCCGGCGCGCGTGTTCTGGAAGCGTGCTGCGGCCCCTGCAATGCTGCGGGAATGTCTCCCGGATCTGGAAAAACAACACTCCGGACTTTTAACCGCAACTTCAAAGGCCGTTCTGGAACACTGGACGCGCAAGTCTACTTATGCAGTCCGCAAACCGCGGCGGTGTCGGCCTTAACCGGACGCATCACAGACCCGCGTACGTTCGGAGCCGCACCGGCGTTATCCGTACCGTCTCAGTTCAGCTATACCTGGCGTCAGAATACGCCTGTGGCAGATCCGTCGTTCCCTGTAGAAAAGGGCCCCAACATAAAACCAATGCCAATAGGTTCTCCTGTTCCGGATGCGTTGACGCTTCCGGTAAAGCTGCTGGCCGGGGACAATATTACCACTGACCATATCCTGCCAGGTGGTGCAGAAATGCTGGCGTTGCGCTCCAACGTGCCCGATTCTGTCCCCTATGTCTTTGAGCGCATTGATCCTGAATTTGGCAAAAAGGCAAACACACTGCCCAAATCATGGTGCGTCATTGGTGGAGAAAACTATGGACAGGGGTCCAGCCGCGAACACGCCGTCATGGTGCCGTTGTATATAGGCATGAAGGCCGTCATTGCAGTATCGTTTGCGCGGATCTACAGAAGAAATCTTATCAATTTCGGGATACTTCCGTTAACGTTTGCAGATCCTTCCGAGCGCGGCAATATTGCGCTTGATGACGAGTTGTGCATTGAACATATTCATGACGCGCTGCATTCCGGGACATTGCTCGTGCGCAATGTGACCCGGAACACGTCGTTTGCTGTGGAATGCCGACTGACAGCGGATGAATACGATCTGCTGCTGTCCGGAGGCGTGCTAAAACGGCTGGCAGCCAATATTGCCAGCGCCAGTTAGCCGCATGCGCTGAGCAAGTTCGGAAAAAGCCGCGCCCCCACGCAGCTGCCGGAGTGGAAGAGTGTTGCCCAAAGATGCAACGGCCATCGAACGCGCAGCGCCCCGGGCGGCCGCTACTGGAGCATGTCAGAAGTCTTCAGATTGCATAAAAAGCATAATAACAACAATGTAAAAGATATCTTTCAGCCCTTGCCGGGTGTGCGCCAGCGGTTGGCCGGAGACGGTCAGCCGCTTTTTCTGTTCTTTCTGACTGCGACGGATACCGGTTCAAATCTTGGTTGACGCCTGGGGCCATGGCAGCGCGGCGGCATCCAGCGTTTTTTGCACACATTGCGGCAGCCTGAGAAAGCAGGCCGGGCACTCCGGGAGGCCTTTTCAGGGGGGAGCGTTGGCGTGTTGCGGTCAAGGCTGCGACGAACAGCCTCGCGCCTTTTGCCGCCGGCCTGGCAGCGCGGTATGTCTTTTTCTGGTCTGGCGACGGGCACAGACGGGCCTTCATCTGCCCCGGCACGGCATGATCATCCGGAACACCGGCTGCGGGCTTGCGCTCCATACCGGAGTTTCCGGCGCAAGTGCTCCGGCGGAGCTTATGCCCCAGCCTTTCCGGCGTGCCGGGGGAAAATCATGGTGCGGCGCGCCGTCAACTTTTTGGGGGCCAGGCGCGCCCTCCGTTTCCGCTGCAACACCTCCGGGGCAGAGGCCTGTTTCCTTTGGTGGCCTGCGGACGGTGCGCGCTCGTGTTCAAGCCGCAAACGCCTCCGGACGGGCACGGCGTCCCCGGCGTTTTTTGATGGTCTTGCGATTATGCGGACAGGCTTTTCCGCCAGGGGCGCTTTTCCTGTGCGCCTTTCTTCCAGAGGCACTGCGGCGATAGTGCGCAATGATGCCTTTTTGCCAAAGCGGTGGTGCAGCGGCCTGCTGCGGCAGAGTTTTCCAGAAGGGCAGATTGTTCCAGGCTGGCCCGCAGACGGACAGCAGGGGGGCAGGCGTCATACCCTCCTGCCCCCCTGCAAAAAGTCCGGCTGCCGGTCGCAGGACAATGGAAGTTTATGCTGTATGCTTGCTTGTCACGCGGCCGCACACAACAAAACGGGCGCGGCCTGCCGGATGTGTGGCGGCGCGTGGCACGTCAGGCCTTTTTAAGCCAGCTTTTTTCTTCGCCACGGGCCAGGCGTTTGATGTTTTCTCTGTGGGACCAGTAGACGGCGACCATGATGATCAGCGCAAGCGGCAGCACGGCCCAGCATCCCGAGACGATGAGCAGCAGGGGCAGCACGGTGACCAGGGTCAGCGAGCCTAAAGAGACGTATTCGGTGCGCCAGATGATCAGCACGCACAGCAGGCCGGCGACAAGCAGCTGCCAGAAGGCCAGGGGAATGAACACGCCGATGGAGGTGGCAACGGCCTTGCCGCCGTGGAAATGCAGAAAGCAGGAGAACAGATGCCCGGCGATGGCGGCCAGGGCTGTCAGCGTCCAGAAGACGGGTGCGCCGGGATCGATGAGGAACATGGCCACACAGACGGGGATGGTGCCTTTGAGCAGGTCACAGGCCAGGGTCATGATGCCGTAGCGCGTACCGCACAGGCGGGCCACGTTGGTGGAGCCCACGTTGCCGCTGCCGCCGTGGCGGGGATCGATGCCGCAGCAGGTTTTGGCAATGAGCAGGCCAAAGGGGATGGAGCCGATAAGGTAGGCCATGAACAACCAGAAGACGTTCAGCATAGGGGACTCCCGCTGTCGGTGCCGGGGTTGGTGTTGTCTGCCGGGCGGACTTCCAGAAGCGTCATGTCGCCAAGCAGGGGATTGATGCGTCCGATACGGACGGCGACAGGCATGCCAAGCCGCGCCTGGGGAGGGAACATGTCCCTGCGGCCGCGCAGGATCAGCTGTTCGCGGGGCACATTGACGGTAAGGAAGGCGTCGTTTTCGTCGGTGATGAGTCCGGGCCGCCAGATATCGCCCTGCTGGCGCAGGTAGACCAGTTTCCAGTAACGCGTGCGCTGGCGCTGGACCTGACCTGCGGCGTCGAGGCGGCTGTTGAGATAGACAAGCATGCTGGCAAGTCCGGCCTTGTCCCAGCGCGGCGCGCCGTGGCGCAGGACGTGCAGCACCTGGGCCTCGTTGACAAGATCGGGATAGCGCCGCAGCGGCGAGGTGACAGGGGCATAACACGGTTCGCCCACGCCCTTGTGGGGTCTGGGGGACGGCTCCATGACGGCGGGGGCGAGGAAGCGGACAACTTTGGCCACGTCCAGCGGGTCGGACCACAGTCCTTCAACTTCTTTGGGGACGTTGAGATCCTGCGTCCTGAAGAGCAGGGGGATGTCGCGGGTCACGGCCCAGTGGGCCAGGGCGGCGTTGGCCGCAATCATCTGTTCGGCCACAAGCAGGTGCGCCTTGGGCAGCGGGGGTTCGGGCTCAAGGTGGACGCGCAGGCCGGGATCTGCAAGGTCCCCTTCAAGGGTGATGACAAGTTCCGGCCGTTCGATGATCACAGCGCCCTGGCGCAGGCGGCAGGCCTGGCGCGCCAGCGCCAGTTCGTGGCCCATGCGGAGCTGATCGAGGAAGGGGCTGGCGGGCGTTTCGGCTCCGTCCAGGGCGGCTTCGCAGTCGGCATAGGTCAGGTTGGCGCGCAGGCGGACGCTGCCCACGGACGGGGTGCAGTCCAGAATGGCGCCGTCGGGCGCAATGTCGCAGGCAATCAGCAGGGCGGGCCGGGCTTTGTCGCAGAACAGGCTGTAGTGGCCTGCGCCCAGCGCTTCCGGCAGCATGTGCGAGACGCCTTCCGGCAGATAGAGGCTTGTGGCCCTGGCGCGCACGGCCTTGTCAAGCGGGCTGTCAAAGGGCCAGTCGTGGGCCGGGCAGGCCAGGGCAAGGGTCAGCCGCCAGCCGCCTTCCGGCCGGAGGTCAATGTGGAAGGCGTCGTCAATGTCGCGGGTGGTGGCGCTGTCGATGCTCAGGAAGGGCACATCGCAGGGGGCGTCGTCTGTGACAACGGCGGCCAGGGCGGCCAGTTCGCCGGCGTGGTCTGCCGACCAGCTGTCGCCTTCGGCATAGCCGGCGCGATCCAGCCAGATGTTATGGTGCGGCCCCACAAGGCCCCAGGCCTGGGCCAGGTGCAGTTCCAGGTGCGGATCGTCGGGAAGGCCCCGGGTCAGCTGCCGCCAAAAGGCGTCGTCGTCCGGATCTGTGGCGGCCATGCGCGTGCGCAGCAGGGTGCGGAACGTGTCCAGCACGTCCGGGTCCAGCTTGCCAAGCGCTTCGGGCGAAGGCGGCGCGCCGTGTTTCAAAAACGTGTCCCAAAGGGCTTTAGCCAGCGCGTTGCCCTGGCGGAGCAGACGTTCCTGCTCGGCTTCGCGGGCCTGCTCGTCAAGACGGCGCTGCACCATTTCCGCGCTGTACAGCTCAAACTCGGGCGGCTGGAACTTGAAGTGCGTCTTGCAGGCCAGCAGCGCGTGGCCGCAGGCGGCAATCAGGTCGGCGTCAAGTTCGTTGCCGGTCAGTTCTGCAAACCAGCCGGCGCCGGCCTTTGAAAGCTCTTCGTGGGCAAAGTCCCACCATTCCACGGGGTTGAGCCCGGCGGCCAGATCGGTTCTGCGGGCGGCGTGCTCCTGCAGGGTCTTGATCATGGCGTCGCGGGAGCTCACGGCATACTGCGGGCCGCTCCAGGGCAGCAGGCGGGAGCTTTGAAGATTTGTCTCGCGCCGGTTTGGCAGCAGCAGGCGGAGACGTCCGCCCTGTTCCTCAAGGACCCACGCAATCTGCGGCGCGTTGCCCTGCATGAATTCCACCACACAGCCCGTGCCTGGATGCGTGACCAACCCTTTGCTCATGCAATATGTTCCTTTTGTTCAGTCAGAGTGTGCCGCAGCCGCCTGCGCGTGCGCTCCGGGCGCGCAAAGGGGCCGGAGCGGCCCGCCGTCCGCGCCAGTATCCTGCCGGTGCAGCGCGTCAGAATTTCCGTGGCGCCGTGGGCGGCGCGCCTTCATGAAGAGGCTGGACGGAAGAGGGTGTTCCGGCTGCGGGCTGGGCGTGCCGCGGCCTGTGCGGCAGGCGCGCGGCGTCTGTGGCCTGCGCACGGCAGACGCCGCGGCGTCCGCCAGTGCGTGTTCTGGTTGTCAATGCGTCCGTTAGTGCTTGAAGGAGCGCTGGCCGGTAAAGACCATGGCGACCTGAGGCGAGGCTTCGTTCACGGCGCGGATCACTTCGTCGTCGCGCAGCGAGCCGCCGGGCTGGGCAATGGCAGTCACGCCTTCGGCCATGCAGGCATCCACGCCGTCGCGGAAGGGGAAGAACCCGTCAGAAACCACCACGCTGCCGGTCAGGCCGCCGTGCGCGGCCTTGGTTTCGGCTTCAATGGCGGCCAGCTGGGCGGCCGCTTCCGCGTCGGTGCGCGCTTTTTGCTTCAGTTCGTACAGCGAGCAGTGAAAGCGTTCAAAGGCCAGCAGATCGGCGTACTTGGTATAGGCCTTGAACACGGCCAGTTCCACGCAGCCCACGCGATCCTGTTCGCCGGTGCCGATGGCGACGGTGGCGCCGTCGCGGGCAAAGATGACCGAGTTGGAGGTCACGCCGGCTTCCACAGCCCAGGCAAACAGCAGGTCATCCATTTCGCGGGCGTCAGGCCGCCGGGCTGTGACGGTCACGCCGTCGCGGGTGGCTTCGGCCGGCAGGAAGTCGTCGGCAGTGCGAATGCGGTTGACAAAGGACTGCTGCAGGACAAGGCCGCCGTCGGCAAGGCACTTGATGTCAAGGAAAGGCTCGCCGACCAGGGTTTCCAGATGCGCCAGGGCAGGCAGTTCAAACACGCGCAGATTTTTGCGCGCGGCGATTTTTTCAAACGCGCCGGGTTCAAAGGCAGGCGCGGCCACTACTTCAAAGTAGCTTGAGGCGATGATTTCGGCAGTGGCCAGATCCAGCGGGCGATTGACCACCACAGCGCCGCCAAACGCCGCAATGCGGTCGCAGCGGAAGGCCTTGTTCAGGGCGTCGGCCAGCCCCTCGCGCGACCAGGCCGCGCCGCAGGGGTTGTTGTGCTTGAGGATGATCGCCGCGGGTTTTGCCGTCAGATATTGCAGGATGTTGACGCCGTTATCCACGTCGGTGAGGTTGGTCTTGCCGGGGTGCTTGCCGGACTGGCGCATCTGCGCTTCGGTCAGCGCCGAAACAATGCCCCCCGGGCCGCGCCAGTCGCGTCCGCCCAGTTGCAGGCGGCCGTCCTTGAGCGCATAGAGCGCGGCGGGCTGGTCCGGGTTTTCCCCGTAGCGCAGGCCCTTGATTTCGCCGCCGATTTCCCATGTCCGGCGGGCATAGGTCAGCACGCTGTCGCCAAGGGTGATCGTCAGGGTGTCAGGAAAAGCGTCCTTGACCACGGTGCGGTACATGGCCTTGAGATCGGGTTTCACGGCATCAGACATGAGAACAACCTCCCAAAAAAAAGAAAAAAGCCTTGATTCGGCCGGATACCATACATTGCTGGCTGCAACGGGCGCACTTTAGCACAGCTTGGCCTGAGGGGCAAACCGCCGGACAGACGGTTTCTGGCGGCCAGACCGGCGGCCAGGGCCGAAGCCGGGGGCCGGTGCAGGTTGAAGCCGCCAAGCAGGCCGGTGATGTCCAGGAGCTCTCCGGTCAGGTACAGGCCCGGGCAGGTGCGCGGCCGTCCGGAAAGGCCGGTGGACTCCAATGCAGGCGCGCGGCCGGGCTGTTTGCCAAAAGTGCGCGGCCGGCTGCCGCCGCTGAAGGGGCCGTTGCAGGCGCGCGTGGGGTGTGCCGCGCAGGACAGGCCGGGCAGGGGCATTTCAGCCGTGTTGTCCGTCTGCTGCCAGCGAGCGGCGCGCGGCCAGACCGGCGGCCAGGCCCGAGGCCAGCGCCCAGTGCAGGTTGAAGCCGCCAAGCAGGCCGGTGATGTCCAGGAGCTCTCCGGCCAGGTACAGGCCCGGGGCAAGCCGGCTTTCCAGGGTGCGCGGGTCCACGTCCGCCGTGCGCACGCCGCCGGCGGCGGCTTCGGCTTTGGCCATGCCTTCGCTGCCGGTGGGCACAAGGCGCTGCTCGTGGACGGTTTCAAGCAGCACGGCGCGCTGGGGTCTGCTCCACTGGGCCACACGCGTGCAGGGATCTGGCGGCGGCAGGTTCCGTTCGGCAAAGGTTTGCCAGAGTTGCGCTTCCAACGCGTCGGCAAGGCGCCCTGTAAACAGCCGCCTGAGCAGGCCGCGCGCCGTAAGTCTGGCGCAGGCGGGCGTATCCAGCATGTCTTTGAGAGGTTTGCCGGGCAGAAAGTCCACGCAAACGGCCTGGCCCTGCCGCCAGAAGCACGAGGCAATGAGACCTGCCGGGCCGCTGACGCCCCTGTGCGTGAACAGCAGCGGCCGGACAAGGCGCTGCGGGCCGGCGTCAATCGCCACGTCGACGCTGATGCCCTGCAGCCCGCGCAGGGGGTGATGCCCGGGCAGCGTCAGGGGCGTCAGCACCGGGCGGAAGGGCAGGCACCTGTGTCCGAATCCTTTAGCCAGCGTCAGTCCGGCGTCGCTTGCGCCGCAGGACGGCCAGGCGGGACTGCCCAGGGCCAGCACAAGCCGTCTGGCCGTCAGGGTGACGGGGCGGCCGTCTTTGGCAAGCAGGGGCACTTCAAACAGGCCGCTGGCGTTGCGCACGGCACTGCGGGCGCGCAGGCCGAAACACAGGCGCACGCCGCGCGATCTGGCGTCGGCAACCATGGCTTCCACCAGCCTTGCCATGGGCTGGAGGCCAAAGATTTGATCAAAGTCGCGCAGTTCCCAGCGCAGGCCATAGCGTTCAAACAGCCCCAGTGCGGCCCTGGGCGGAAAACGGCGCAGGGCCGGGCGCACAAAGGCGGGATCTTCGCCCACATACCATTCCGGACCGATGCGCAAATTGGTCAGGTTGCCCATGCCGCCGCCGGCAAGGCGCATCTTGCGGCCGGCCACAGGGGCGGCGTCGGCCGCGATCACGCTGGGGGCCGGTCCGGTTTTGCCCGGCGCAGAGGCTTCAAGCGCGGCCATGAGCCCGGCCGCGCCGGCGCCCAGAATGAGGATGTCGCAGGACAGGGGAAAAATGGTGTCAGTCATGGGTCACCCGGCAGCTGAAGGGTCGGCCCCGGCGCCGCCTGACGCGGCCTGCCCGGACAGGGGCAAAACGTTCCGGACGTGCCTTCTGGTACGACGTTTCAGACCGAAAGGCCAGCCCGGACTTTGTGAAAGGCAAAGGAATTTTTGCACTATAGGCTTTTGCCAGGAAGTGTGGTTGACAAAGCGCAGAACAGACCTCATTGTTGGCTGTGTACGGTTTGATTGTACTGGGCACATTTGCCTTAATGACACGTTAGTCCTTGTTTTTTTGGAGGATTTCATGATTGAACTGACCGAAAACGCCCGCAAGGAGCTGGAAAGCTACTTTGAGGGCAAGACGCGTGAAACCATCCGCGTCTATCTTGCCGGCGGCGGCTGACGCGGTCCGCGTCTTGCACTGGCTCTGGATGAGCCTGCCGAAAACGACGAGACGTTTGATGTGGACGGATTCCCGTTCTGCATCGACAAGGAACTGTTGCAGACCGTGGGTGGGGTGAATATTGACCTGACCTACATGGGGTTTGCCATCGAACCCAACATTCCTCTGGCTTCCAGTGGCGGATCGTCCTGCGGCGGTTCGTGCAGCGGAGGAAGCTGCAGCATCTGACGTCTTTCTTCGACGCTCCGGGGCCATGCCATATACAGGTAGAGGCCCCTTTTTTTATGGCTCCCGCCATGTTGATCCTGTAAATTCCGAGGTTTCGATGATCACTATCACCGAACGTGTCCGCACCGAACTGGAAAATTATTTTAACGGCAAGCAAAAAGAAACCATCCGCGTGTATCTTGCGTCCGGCGGGTGCAGCGGGCCGCGTCTGGCCTTGGCCCTGGACGAACCCACCGAAGAAGACGCCGTGTACACTGCGGACGGGTTTACGTTCTGCCTGAGCAAGGAACTGGAAGTCATGGTGGGCAATCTGTCCATTGACTTTGCCACCATGGGTTTTGTGGTGGATTCTGAAATTCCGCTTCCCCGTCCCGCCGGTGGCGGCTGTGGCAGCTGCTGCAGCGCCTGCGGCAGCCATAACAGCTGCGGTCACTAGTCAGCGTTGTCTGCGTGACGCCTGTTGGGGGAAGAGAGGCTCTCTTCAAAGCTGTTTCTCTTCCCTCGCGCATTTTTTTCCTTTCCTCTTTTGTTTACAGCGCCTGCCCGCCGCATGGCTGGCCGCACGCGTCCGCCCTGGCAGCCTGCACGGCCGGGGGCTGGATGCCGTGTTGACAGCCTTTATAATGTTATTTACAATTTTTTCATATTGTTAGGCATAAATGCCATAGTATGGAACGGGCGGTTCTGTTCAAAACCGCGTTTTTGAAGCGTCCTGTCGCGTCCTGCGGCGCTTTTTGCCGCGCTTCAGGCAGATCTGCCATTCCCTTTTTTCAGCTGGAAAGGAGGATTCCATGCGGACGATCGTGCTCCTGCTTCTGGGGGTTGTCATGGTTGTGTTTGCCGCGCCGGCCCTTGTTCATGCCAAAGAGGCCCCGCAGGGGGCGCTGCATATGGGCGGCGTGGAGATACAGGCTCTTTCGGTTGTGAGAAACGAGTTGCAAGCCGGCATCTTAAAACCTGAAACGGACGCCCAGCGGCAGAAAATTGCCGCGGACTATCCGCAGGGGCTGATCCGCAATTCGCTGAACGTCCTGCTGTTGCGCGGCAATGGCGTTGTGGCGCTGGTGGACACGGGCTATGCCAGGACTGTTCCCGAGCTGCTTGCGGCTTTGCAGGGGGCGGGGGTTACGCCGCAGGACGTCACGCATGTCATCCTGACCCATGCCCATGGCGACCATATTGGCGGACTGCTCCAGGATGGCAGGCCCGTGTTCCCCAAGGCGCAGATTCTTTTTTCCAAAAAAGAGCTGGAACACTGGACCAGTCCTGCGCGTCAGGCGGCGGCGCCTGAGAACGCGCGCGGAATATTTGCCGCGGTCGGGGCGGTTGTGCAGGCCTATGGCGAACGTGTAGCCAGCTTTACGCCCGGTTCGGAGATCTGCGCAGGACTGCCCGGCATTCAGGCCATTGACGAAAGCGGACACACCCCCGGCCATGTGGGGATTATGGCCAAGGCAGACGGGAAAACGTTCCTGTTCTGGAGCGATTTGCTCCACGCCTTTGACGTCCAGGCCGCCTACCCCGCAGTGTCTGCCTCGTACGATATGGATCCGGCTGCCGCGGCGCAGGTGCGCACGCGGATTCTGCAACAGGCCCGTGACGGAGGCTGGCTGGTGACAGGCTCGCATGTGCCGTTTGTCCAGCCGCAACAGCTGCAGTGACACACTGTTCCGAAGGGAGGCGGCCCTTTTGACAAGGGCGGCCTCCCTCTCTCTTTTTCTCTGAATTCCCTTCTTTTTCTTTCTTTCTTTCTCTCATTCTTCGCGTTTGTTGCAGGGCAGCCGTGCCGGAGCAGGGGCCAGGCTTTTTGTCAGACTGAGCGGGACTGCGCGGCGCGCTGGGGTGGTCTGCGTATTTTTGCGCGTTTGCCGACGGCGGTGCGGCCAGGGCAGCCGGTTTTCCGGCGGCTGCGGGTGCCTGCGCGAAGCCGGACGTGCGGAGGGGCGGCAAGCTGTCGCGGCGGTGCGCCATGGACGGCAAAAAAAGGTTTTGGGAAGGCGGATGGGGGCGGCGCGCTGGGGTGGTCTGCGTATTTTTGCGCGTTTGCTGACGGCGGTGCGGCCGGTTTTCCGGCGGCTGCGGGTGCCGGCGCGAAGCCGGACGTGCGGAGGGGCGGCAAGCTGTCGCGGCGGTGCGCCATGGACGGCAAAAAAAGGTTTTGGGAAGGCGGATGGGGG
>DVMI01000059.1 GCA_018715085.1 Candidatus Avidesulfovibrio excrementigallinarum
CGTCGGCCGGATCCACAATCCAGGCCACCATGACGTTATGGGTCCACGCAGTCTTCTGATGGCGCAGGCTGGCCCCGAAACGGCGGATCACACCGGCTTCCTTCAACCGGGTCAGCAGCGACAGGACTTCCTCTTCAGAAAGCCCGGTCTCACGCGCAATGTCGGCATACGGTTCGGCGGAATCGGGAAGATTTTTCTGCACGATGCGCAGCACCGCGCGTTCGGCGTCGGTAAATGTCTGACTCATGTTGCCTCCTGGAATGCTCCGCTCAGAACTAGCCGAGATCGTGCGGAGAATCAAGGGCAGAAACCAGCCCGGCGCACCCCTGCCGCCCAACCTGCACACTGGCCGCGGCCTGACAGCCTCTGTGCGCCGGACAATCCCACGCCCGCACGGCTCCGGCTCCTACCTGACGCAAGGCAAAAGGAACAGCGCCCGGGGAAAGGGCAGAAAAAACATCCGGGGCGCTGCCCCGTGCCCCGCCGGGGGAGCAATGCCCCCCCGGTCCCCCGACATAGGGGAACGTCCGGCGTGTGCCGGG
Source organism: Candidatus Avidesulfovibrio excrementigallinarum (assembly GCA_018715085.1). GTDB lineage: Bacteria > Desulfobacterota > Desulfovibrionia > Desulfovibrionales > Desulfovibrionaceae > Avidesulfovibrio > Avidesulfovibrio excrementigallinarum. The sequence goes on from DVMI01000059.1 coordinate 543, forward strand.
TACCCCGCAGCGGCGCTTGCAGGAAAGGGGCGACGGCGCCGGGGCATGACACAGGGGTTGCCGTGTCTGCCGGAGGGCGCACGGCCTTCCGCCATGCCCTGTGCTTGGGGAACAGGCTTTTTCATGAACACGTTTTAGGAAGGAGAATGGGGGTCTGGGGGAAGGGGGAGAACCCTTTTTCAAAAGGGTTTCCCTCTTCCCCCATAAAAAAGGCTTTTGCCTCTAGCGGGCCAGTGCCTCGAACACGCGCTGATCGGCGGGGATGTCGTCGGTAAGCGGCCATTCGCGGGCTCTTACGTCAATATCGTGGAGCCATTCATGGGGCCGCGGGCTGCCGGTGTCGGCGGGCAGGTTGATCTCGAGTTCGATGACGTGCCGGCCGTCCACGTCTGCGCGGCTCCAGATCACGCCGGGAGCAAAGGGGGTGACGTCCAGGGGGAACGGCGCGCCGGCGCCGGCACCGAGCAGGACATCAAAGGTTCCGTCCAGTCGTGGCAGCGCGCTCCGTTCGGCCTGAAAGCCCCAGGGGCTCAGGCCCACGACGATATCGGCACCGGCCAGGCTGGAGCCGGCGGCCAGCACGGCCCGGAGGGTTTCGGGGGAGGGGCTGGTTTCGCCGTCGTTGAGTGGCGGGAACAGGACGAGGCCCAGTTCGACATTGCCTTTGCGCAGGCGGCGCACGACTGGGGTGCTGTCCACGGGGTACAGGGCGGATGGGCGGCCGCACTGTTCGAACAGGCGCAGCTCGGCGGCGGACAGGTATCCGGCGTCAAGAGGCAGGGCGTTATAGGCGTCGCGCAGGGCGGCACAGGGATAGCGCCGATCGCTTCTGCGGAAGTGGACCGCATCGAGGGCGGCGCTGGACAGAAATTCGTGGGGACCGCTGAGGACGAACGTCGGTATTGCGGACGTTGTGCGGTGATGGATGAGGGTAGCCCGCCGGGCCAGCCCGCCAAGACTTCTCTGGCTTCAGGTAGGGCAGGGTTGGAAGATGCCGCAGGCGTTGGCTGCATACAGCAGGCGCAACGAGGCAGGACGGCTAAAATCGCCTGCCATCATTGCTGCGGTGCAGGTCCATGCCAGCACAAGCACGGTCAGCAGTGCGGCGGCGGAGATACGCGCCATGTGGCGTGTCCGCGTGCAGCGCCCGGCGGCGTGGGGAGCGCGCTTTTTCATGGGCACCTCTGGTCTGTACGGACAAAAGAGGGGAGCCTTGCGCTCCCCATCCAGTACGGGCGTTTTGTCCGCACGTCACGCTCCGGCGCCGTGAACGACGGCGGTGCGGGCGGAGCTGTGCGGACACACAACGAAATTCAGCTGTTGAGGTATTCCTTGAGATCTTTTCCTGCGCGGAAAAAAGGCAGACGCTTGGGTTGTACCGTCACTTTTTCGCCGGTACGGGGGTTGCGTCCGGCATACCCGCCGTATTCCTTGACCTTAAAGCTGCCGAATCCACGAATTTCCACACGTCCCCCCTGAAGCAGCGCGTCCTTCATGCTGTCCATAAAGGTATTGACCACCATGGTCGCTTCCTCAAGGGAAATGTTCGCCTCATCAGACAGCGCTTTGACCAGTTCGCTTTTGTTCATGATCTCTCCGTTCTTCACCAAAAAATACGGGAAACGGTACGTTAGCCCAAATCGATCCGCTAGGCAAGCCTTCAGGCGTTCCCATTTCGATCGTGCAGGGACAGCAGGTAATCACGCAGCAGTTTGTCGATGTGGCCGTCAAGGACGGCGTCCACGTCTCCAATTTCGGTATTGGTCCGGTGGTCCTTGACCAGGCGGTAAGGCTGGAGTGTGTAGGTCCGGATCTGGCTGCCGAAGCTGATGGCGTTTTTGCCGGCGTACTCTGCCTGTTGTTCCTCCTCGCGCTTGCGCAGCTCGAGTTCATACAGCCGTGCGCGCAGGATGCGCATGGCCGAATCCTTGTTGTGGTGCTGGGATTTTTCGTTTTGGCACTGGGCGGAAATCCCCGTGGGGATATGCGTGACGCGCACGGCCGACGACGTGGTATTGACGCTCTGCCCTCCCGGGCCCGAGGAGCGGAAAATATCCACCCGGATGTCGCTTTCTTTGATGTCGATTTCGATTTCCTGGCCCACGTCGGGGATGACGTCGACCGAGGCAAACGAGGTGTGGCGCCGTCCTGACGAATCGAACGGCGAGATCCGGATAAGCCGGTGAATGCCTTTTTCGCCCTTGAGCAGGCCATAGGCGTTTTCGCCGTCGATACGCAGCGTGACGCTTTTGATCCCCGCCTCGTCGCCGGGCAGATAATCCAGTTCTTCCACGGCGAATTTGTGCTGATCGGCCCAGCGCAGATACATGCGCTGCAGCATTTCGGCCCAGTCCTGGGCTTCGGTGCCGCCGGCCCCGGGATGGATTTCCAGGATGGCGGCCAGGTGATCTTCTTCGCAGGAAAGCATGAGCGAGGTTTCGGTTTCTTCCAGCAGTTCGGCAAGCCGGTCGATCTGGCCGCTCAGGGTGTTGAGCGCCTCTTCAAGTTCGGCGGCGTCGCCGCCCTGATCTTCAAGATCCTGGGCCAGGCCGAGCCAGTCTTTCATGTCGCTGTAGGCCGACTCCAGCCGCGACAATCTTTCCATGCCCGCTTCAAGCCGGCTTTTTTCCTGCAGAACGGGCGTCAGCTTTTCGGGTTCCGCCCAGGCGTCCGGCCGGGAAAGCTGTTCTTCAATTTCCTTGAGGCGCACAGCATGACCAGGCTGGTCAAAGACGCCTCCAGAGCGCATCAAACTGTTGGGAAAGGGTCGCGGTCCGGGGCTTCAAATCGGCAAGCTGCAACATGATTTTTCCTTACAAAGACTTCTGGCGCGCACAGCGCCGGGCAAGATAACCACACAGCGCGCAGACCATTGCCAGCGCGCATGCCGGCAGCCATGGGGCCAGCCGGAAAAACACCGTCATCCCCGTTTCGGCAGACACGCGGGCGTGCAGCGTGGCAGCCACAAACAGGCCGCTGTGCGAAACCACCCTGCCGCAGCTGTCCACAAAGGCCGACACGCCGGTGTTGGTGGCGCGCAGCAGCGGACGGCCGAATTCCACGGCGCGCAGCACTGCCGCATGCAGGTGCTGCCACGGCGCGCTGGTGCGGCCGAACCATGCGTCGTTGCTGATGTTGACCAGCACGTTGGCGCCGTCCCGCACGCGATCCCGGGCAATCTCGGGGAAAAGACTTTCATAACAGATTAGCAACCCTGGAACAAGCCCTTCCTCTGCCGCACTCCTGCTCAGGGCCAGCGGCGCCGTGGCGCTGCCGGGCACAAACGTGCCCACGCCTTGCAGCAGCGGACGCAAAAACGGCAAATCCAGCAGCGGCGGCGTATACTCGCCAAACGGCACAAGGTGTTCCTTTTCGTACCGGGCCCCGTCCGTGCCGTCGGCCAAGATCAGATATGCGCGGTTGAGGTATTTCCGGGTTGCCGCGTCCACGCCGATGGAGCCGGTAATCAGATCCGCGCGTTCCAGGCGGCACAGGGCGCGCAGCGGGGCCACAAACGCCGGAGCTCTTTCCATGTCAAAGGGCATGCTCGTTTCAGGCCACACAAGCAGCGCCACGTCCCTGTCGGGTCCCAGCGCCTCGAGCGCGCCACGCGACAGGGTCAGATAGCGTTCGATGGTGGCGCGCTGCATGCGCGGCTCCCATTTTACATTCTGGTTCAGGTTGCCCTGCACAAGCACGACGTCGGTGCCGTCACCGGCAAAGGGCGAGGGCGCGCAGGCCAGCACGCGTCCGCCGCCAATCCACAGCGCCAGCAGTCCCAGGGCTGCAACACCGGGCAAAAGCAGCCTGCGGCGTCCTCCCTGTGCCAGGCCCAGCCCGGCCAGCGCCGCAAGCCCGGCAAACAGGCCGCTCAACCCGTATGCGCCCAGTATCGAGGCCCCTTGCAACAGCGCAGGCCAGGGCGCAAACGCGGCCGAAAGCGGCGTCCAGGCAAAGCCCGTGAACAGCCACCCGCGCAGCCATTCCAGCAGGTACCAGCCAAGCCCGAGCAGCAGCGCCGCCGCCCAGGCCGGGGCCCGCCAGCTGGCAGCCTGGCGCGCAAGCAGGGCAAACAGGCCGCCGTAAACGCCCATGTACATTCCCAGCAGGATAGGACAGGGGAGCGCCAGCAGCCACGGGAGCATGCCAAATTCGTGCACAGGCACGGCAACCCAGTACAGCACGCAGGTCCAGCCCAGCGCGCCGCACAGCCAGCCGCGCCCCACGGCGCTCCAGCGCCGGGGCAGGACAGAGCCCTGCCCACAGCCAAGCCGCACCAGGGCCAGCGGATAGAGCAGCGCCAGGAGCGGAATCTGCCACAGAGGATTGGGCATGCCGGCTGCCAGACCCAGCGCGCCGGCCGCCACCCAGAAAACTGTCGTCATCATGAAGGGGACTCAAGCCGACTCCTGTCAAAATGTCAAGCTGCGGCGCGCGGCTCCCCTGCGCCGGAAACCGGGATGAACGCCGTGCGGCGCTCTGCCGGGCGCGGACCGGGCATGGCGGGGTTTTGCCGGGCGCGGGGCATGCCTGTTGCCGCAGGGGCAGTGTCGCGGGCGGGCGGAATTTACGTTCGTTCGGTTCCTCCCCGCGCGTGTGGCGAAACAAAGAGGCCGGCTGGCGGGACTTTTCCCCTCTGCCGCAAAGCCCCCCTTAATGCGGCCTGCCCGCGGGCAGAATACTGCCGGACCGGAAGGCCTGCGCCATGGCGGCAGGGCGCATCCCCGGCTGCTGCCAAAAACGGCGGCACAGGCCCGGAGACACGCGGCAGCACGCCACGGCCGGCCACACAGCGGCCGCCCTGCTTTTGCTGACTTCTCCCGGCGCTGCCGACAAGACCCGCGGCACGGGCGGGCGTTCCCCGCACCCGCTCCAGCCCCTTGCGCACGCCGCCTGCACAACGCCCCTGGAGGGGCGTTTTCTGCACGCCAGGCACATTGCGAACCACTTCCTGCGGCAGCGGCACAGAAGATCTGGACAGACGGCACGTTTATGGATATAGGTATGCGGATTCACACAGTCCATCACGGCGCGCCCGACGCGCATGAAAAATCACTCTTCCGGCAACTGGCCGGTTTTGCAGGAGAACACCATGGCTCACAAGAAAATCGAACGCAAGAAGGAACTTGATCGTCGTCGTCATCGCCGCGCCCAGCGCCTGAAGGAACGCAAGCATCAGGCCCAGGCCGAAGCCGCCAAGAAGTAGCCGCGGTCTGCCGCGCCGACGCGATTTTCCTTTTTTTTCAAGATGCGGCAACGCTCCGGCGTTGCCGCATCCTTTCCTATTGCATCGTTTCCAACACTCAGGTGCGTCATGCCCATTTACGAATACCGCTGCAGAAACTGCGGCCACATTTTTGAAGAGTGGACGCAGCACTTTGATTCCCCGGCCAGCGAACCCTGCCCCAAGTGCGGCCAGCCGGCCGACCACATCATTTCCAACACGTCTTTCATGCTCAAGGGGTCCGGCTGGTATGTCACCGAATACGGCACCCACAAGGGCAAAACGGAAGGCGGCCCGGCTGCCGCGCCCGACGCCCATCATGACGGCAACCCTTCCAAGGGCGGCGAGGCCGCAGCTTCCAAACCGGCCGAGGCGGCTCCCGCAGCGCCCGCAGCACCGGCCAAAACCGGGGACTGAGGCGGCTGCCGCAGTGCCCCTTTGCGGACGGACGCGGCAGGGGGCTGTCGCGCCCGGAATGGCAACGCCACCGTCTGTCTTGCCGCGGGCGGCCCGGCTTCTGACGCCGCCCTGCTGCCCCGGGCAGCCGCAGGCAGGCCCCGCTGCTGCCATGGCAGGGCCAATCCTGACGCGCCATGCCCGTCAATCTGGCCCGAGTTTTTTACCAACCCTTCTGGAGGCGACATGATCGACCGCTACACCCGCCCGGAAATGGGCTCCATCTGGACTTTGGAAAACCGCTATGCCAACTGGCTGAAGGTGGAACTGGCCGTGTGCGAGGCGTGGCACAAGCTCGGCGTCATCGACGCGGACGCCATGGCCGTCATCCGCGCCAAAGCCGGTTTTGACGTCAACCGCATCCTCGAAATCGAAGAAACCACCCGTCACGACGTCATCGCCTTCCTGACCGCTGTGGAAGAACGCGTCGGCCCGGAAGCCCGCTTCATCCATCTGGGCTGCACCTCGTCCGACATCGTCGACACCGCCGGCAACCTCCAGCTGGTGCAGGCCGGCGAACTGCTCGTCAAGGATTTTGAAACCGTGCTGGCCACCCTCAAGGCCCTGGCCAACCGCTGGCGCGGTCAGATCTGCATAGGCCGCACCCACGGCATCCACGCCGAACCCACGAGCTTTGCACTGAAAATGGCCGGATTTTATGCCGAATTTTCCCGCCACCTCGCCCGGTTCCGCGCCGCGCTTGATGAAATCCGCGTGGGCAAAATCTCCGGCGCGGTGGGCACCTACGCCTTCCTCTCGCCCCAGCTCGAAGCCATGGCCTGCGAAACGCTCGGCCTCAAGCCCGACCCCATTTCCACCCAGATCATCCAGCGCGACCGCCTGGCCCACTTCTTCACCACCCTGGCGGTGGCCGCCGGCGGCATCGAACGGCTGTGCGTCGAACTGCGCCACCTGCAGCGCACCGAAGTCCTCGAAGCCGAAGAAGGCTTTGCCAAAGGCCAGAAAGGCTCCTCGGCCATGCCTCACAAAAAGAACCCCATTTCGGCCGAAAACCTGTGCGGCCTGGCCCGGCTTGTGCGCTCCAACTCCCTGGCGGCCATGGAAAACCAGGCACTGTGGCACGAACGCGACATCAGCCATTCCTCGGTGGAACGCGTGATCATGCCCGATTCCACAATCCTCATGGACTACGCCCTGAACCGCCTGAACCGCCTGCTGGAAGGACTGCGCGTCATCCCCGAAAACATGGAACGCAACCTGCACGCCTCGTGCGACCTGTTCTATTCGCAAAAGGTGCTGACCGCGCTCATCGACTCCGGCATGCCCCGGCAGGAAGCCTATGTGACCGTCCAGAAAAACGCCATGAAGAGCTGGGAAACCCGCACCCCCTTCCCGGATCTCATCCGTCAGGACCCGGCCATTGCCGCGCACCTGTCTGAAGACACGCTGGCCAGGCTTTTTGATATCAACGCCTATCTTAAGTACGAGAACGAGATCCTCGATCGCGTCCTCGGCAACTGATTGTACTGGGCGGGGCGCACACAAGCGCTCCGCCCCGCCTGCCGCGCGACTGCCGCACGCAGCCGGCCCCATGCCCCGCGGGGCAGCCATCCCGTGGCAACGCGCCCCCAAAGGCCCGCCTGTGGCACGGCCCCGCCCACGGCAGCCTCTGCCCACGGCAGTCCCTGCCCGCAGCAGCTCTGCCTTCGGCAGCCCGGACGGCAAACGCCGGACGGCTGCGGCCGGCGGCAACGCCGGGCGCAACCGCTCCCGCCCTTCTTCCCCCTTCCTTTTTCTGCCAGCGCGAGGAACCGCCATGAGCGTCAAGAAACTGTTTCCGGGCGACCCGCTGTACCTGATGGACGGCTCGGCCTTTGTCTTCCGTGGTTACTACGCCAACCAGACCCTGTCCCGCTCCGACGGCTTCCCCACCGGCGCGCTGCTCACCGTCACGCGCATCCTGCTGCGCATCCTGCGCGAAGAAGAGCCCAAACGCTTTGCCCTGATCCTCGACGGGCCCGGCCCCCATTTCCGGCACGAACTGTTCCCGCCTTACAAATCCCAGCGCAAGGCCGTTCCAGAAGGCCTCCTCATGCAGCTTGATCCCATCCGCCGCCTGGCCGTGGCGCTGGGGCTGCCGCTCATCGTCTCCGAAGGCTGCGAAGCCGACGACTGCATTGCCTCGCTGGCATGCAGGCACCGCGAACAGGGCGTGGTCATCGTGGGGGCGGACAAGGACCTCAAGCAGTGCCTGCACGAACGCGTGGTCATGTGGGATCCCGCCGGCAAGGAAGGCAAGCTGACAACTCTCGAGACCTTTCAAAAAGACACAGGGCTCTCGCCCGAGCAGTGGCCCGACGTGCAGGCCGTTATCGGCGACTCCAGCGACAACATCCCCGGCGTGCCGGGCGTGGGCATCAAGACGGCAACAACCCTGTTCAAGTCTTTCCGCAACCTCGAAGACATCCGCGATCGCTACGACGCCCTTTCCCCCTCCCTGCGCAAAAAATTCGACGGGCATCTTGACGCCGCCTTCCTGTACCGCCGCCTGACCACCCTGGACACCTCGCGCTGTGCCGATATCACCGACGACGCCCTGCTTGTGCGGCCCTTTGACATTGTGGAGGTGACCGGCATCCTGCGGGAATTTGAACTGAACTCCCTCGAACGCGAAGTGAACGGCCTGTCTGGCGCGCGCCGGCAGGCCACGGCCGCCCCCGGCGCCGTGCAAGGTTCCCTGCTGGCAGAGCCCTCCCGCGCCAGCCGGAAAACCCTGAGCGACAGCGCCGCCCTGCCCGATCCTACCGGACGCACCCTGGCCCTTGTGCTGGCCGACAACGGCCTGATCCTGGCCATGGACCACGAAGAATGGCAGTACGCCGGCCCCGTGGACGCGCTGACAGACAAACTCGCCCGCGCCACGGCCTCGCACCCGGCCACAGCCCTGGTCACGCCGGATCTGAAAAAACTCCTGCACTCCCACGCAGGATGGGCGCGCATTCCCGCTGTGCGCTGGCGCGATCTGTCGCTGGGCGCCTACCTGCTCGATCCCGAACAAGCCGACTACGGCTGGCCCAGACTGGCCGGACACTGGAGCACACAGCTGCGCCTGTCCCGCGACAACCCCGGTCTGCTGGCCCTGGCCATCGCGCGCGCCCTGACCGGCCAGCTTGAAGCTGCCGGGCTCCTGCCCCTGCTGTATCTGCTGGAAACGCCGCTCGTGCCTGTGCTGGCCGGCATGGAAAACGCCGGCGTGCAGCTCGATCTCAAACGCATGCAAAACTTCCTGGACTATGTGCAGGAAGAACTCGACCGCCTGACACGCCAGATCTATGCCGAAGCCGGCGGCCCGTTCAATATCCGCTCGGCCCAGCAGCTCGGCGAAGTGCTGTTCACCCGCCTGGGCCTGCCTACCGCCGGCAAAACCCAGGGCGGCCAGGCCAGCACCTCCCGCGACGTGCTCGACAGCCTGTCGGGCAAACACCCCGTGGTGGACGCCCTGCGCGAATACCGCGTTTTGGAAAAACTGCGCTCCACCTACCTCGAACCGCTCCCCCGCCTTGCCGGACCCGACGGCCGCATTCACACCACCTTCAACCAGACGGCCACCGCCACAGGACGCCTGTCCTCAAGCAACCCCAACCTCCAGAATATCCCCGTGCGGGGCGCTTACGGCCGCAAAATGCGCGACTGCTTCACCGCCCCCGAAGGCTGCCTGCTCGTCTCGGCCGACTATTCGCAAATCGAACTGCGCGTGCTGGCCTGCGTCTCCGGCGACCCGGCCCTGCTCAACGCCTTCCACGAAGGCGCAGACATCCATACCCGCACGGCAAGCCTCCTGTACGACACCGCGCCCGACCAGATCACCCCTGACCAGCGCCGCGCCGCAAAAACCATCAACTTTGGCCTGATCTACGGCATGGGCGCACAAAAACTGGCCCACGAACTTGGCATCGCCCTGGCCGACGCCCGCACCTTCATCAAACGCTACTTTGAACGCCTGGACACGCTCAAGGCCTTTTATGAACAGGTCCGGGAAGACGCCCGCCGCCAAGGCTATGTGACCACCCTGACCGGCCGCCGCCGCCTGCTGCCAGGCATCCGCTCCCAGGCCGGCCAGGTGCGCGCCCTGGCCGAAAGGCAGGCCGTCAACACCGTCATCCAGGGCAGCGCGGCCGACATCATCAAAATGGCCATGCTGGCCGTGGCCGGCGACTCCCGGCTGCGCGCCCTCAACGCCCGGCTGCTCCTGCAAATCCACGACGAACTGCTGCTCGAAGTGCCCGCAGACGCCGCCCGCGAAGCCGGTGAACGCGTGGCAGCCCTCATGTCAGGCGTCAAACCGGGCGGCCGGCAGCTCGCAATCCCCCTGCTCGTCGACTGGGGCACAGGCCTCAGCTGGGACGAAGCCCACTAGCTGGCCCTGGCAGGCAGAGCAACAAGCTTGCGGGGGGAAGGTGGAAACCCTTTTCGGCAAAAGGGTTCTCCACCTT
>DVMI01000060.1 GCA_018715085.1 Candidatus Avidesulfovibrio excrementigallinarum
GCAGCACGATGATCGCCAGCCACCAGTCAAAAGAGCCGGATGCGGCTTTTCTGGTGTCTGCTGCGCGCGGGATGTTGCGGCGACGGGAAAGGGTCATGCCAAAATTTCCTTCACAATGCGTTTGAAATCGCGGCCTCTGTGCAGATAGTCGGTGTACTGATCAAAACTGGATGTGGCCGGAGCGAGAAGCACCACATCGCCCGGCCTGGCAATTCCTCCGGCGCCGGCAAGACGCTGCAGGGCTTCTTCAAGGGTTGTGTCGTATGATACCGGCACAAGATCCCCCCAGGCCTTTTCAAAAATCTGACGGCTGGCGCCAAACAACGCCAGATGCCGTGTTTTTTGCTGGATGAGCGGGCGCAGCCCTTCCAGATCGCCGCCTTTGAACTTTCCCCCGGCAAGCAGCAGGATAGGCCTGTCAAAGGCGTTTAAGGCTACACGCAAGGCTTCAACCGTTGTGGCCTTGGAATCGTTGACAAACAGCACGCCGTCACGTTCGGCTACGCGCTCAAGACGGTGTTCGAGAGGTTCAAAGGCTTCTGCGGCCCGGATGGCCGTTGCTTCGTCGACGCCCAGAGCCTGGCAGGCAAGCAGGGCGGCTTCGGCGTTGGCCTTGTTGTGTTCGCCAAGCAGCCGCATATGGCCGAACCTGTCGGACGTGTCGAAGTAGATCCGGCGGGCAGCCAGATGATACGTTTCGGCCAGAGACTGCAGCCCCTCATGCAGAATGGCGGTGTCTTTTGAAGTCTGCCGGGCAAACAGGTGCATTTTGGCGCCAATGTATTCCTGCATGTCGGCATGATAATCCAGGTGATTTTCACTGATGTTGAGCAGCACGCCCACGTCAGGCCGCAGCAGGGAGCAGGTTTGCAGCTGGAAACTCGACAGTTCCAGAACCACGACGTCTGCAGCCGGCTGTCCGGCGTCCCTGGCAAGAATGTATTCGGAAAGCGGCGTGCCGATGTTGCCGCCGGTAAACACGCGCAGGCCTGCCGCCTGGAGCATGGCGGAGCAGAGGCTTGTGGTCGTTGTTTTGCCGCTGGTGCCTGTAATGCCGATCACCCGTTCGCCGTGAAGCTCGCGCCATGCAAGTTCGGTTTCTGCCATGATTTCAGGCGCGGCTGTCTGAGGCAGCAGTTTGCGGATGGCCGAGGCGGCAGCGCCGGGGCTTGGAATCACAACGTCGGCGCCGGCAAAGTCAGCAGGCGCGTGTTCGCCGCAGCGGATTTCGACGCCGTTTTGTGCCGCCCAGTCGGCAAAGGCCGCCGTAATGCGTCCGGCGTTTTTTTCGAGCAGCCGTACGCGGGCGCCACTGCGCGCCAGCAGACGCGCGGCGGCCTGTCCGGAAACTCCAGCTCCCACAACAACGGCAAAGTCAATAGACATATCGTTCCAGCTCCTAACGCAGTTTGAGCGCGGAAAGTGCAATGAGCCCAAGCATGGCTGAGACAATCCAGAATCGGATGATAATCTTGGATTCGGGAATGCCCTTGAGTTCAAAATGATGGTGCAGCGGGGCCATACGGAAAATGCGCTTGCCATGTGACAGCTTAAAATAGCCCACCTGAAGAATGACAGACAGTGTTTCCACCACGAACAGTCCGCCGACGATGACGAGCATCAGTTCCTGCTTGCAGAGGACAGCCAGAAAGCCCAGCACGCCGCCCAGACTCAGCGAGCCCACATCGCCCATGAAGATCTGGGCGGGATAGGCGTTGAACCACAAAAAGCCCATGCCTGCACCGATGAGCGCGCCGCAGAAGACGGCCACCTCGCCGACGCCGGGAATGTAGTGAACCTGCAGGTACTGGGCAAAAAGCGAGTGCCCGGTCACATAGATGAAAATACAGAACACCACTGTGGCGACGACCGTGGGCACAATGGCCAGACCGTCAAGCCCGTCGGTCAGGTTTACGGCATTGGATGACCCGATGAGCACCAGCATGGCGAACGGGATGTACATCATTCCCAGTTCAGGATGCAGGTTCTTGAAAAAGGGGAACGCCAGATAGGTGGCGTAGGCCTGATCATTGACCAGAAAGATGATGGCCACAGCCGATATGATCAGCTGCCCGAGGAGCTTGCCGCGTGGGCTCAGCCCCTTGTTTTGGTGGCGGGAGACCTTGAGGTAGTCGTCGGCAAACCCTACGACGCCAAATCCTACATAGACGAGCATGGTCAGCCAGATGTAGGAGCTGCTCAAGTCGGCCCACAGCAAAACGCTGACAAAGACAGCCAGAATGATCAACGCGCCGCCCATGGTGGGCGTGCCGGCCTTGGACTGATGTGCCTTGACGTCTTCGCAGATCTGTTGTCCGCAGTGAATGCGGCGTAACAGACGAATGACCGCAGGACCCAGCAAAATGCTGATGACCAGGGCCGTGATGAGCGCCCAGACAGAGCGAAAGGTGATGTACCGAAAGACGTTGAGCACGCCGAATTCGATACTCCAGGGGTAGAGAAGATTATACAGCATCGCAATGTCTCGCGCGGTCCAAAAAACACGTCACATAGTGTTCAAGATGATTGGAACGGGACCCCTTGAACAGCACCACGCCGCCCTGAGGGATTGTTTCTGCAAGCGTGTTGCAGAACGCATCGGGAGAGGTAAGCCTGCGCAACGTGCCGGCATAGCCGCCCTTGTGCAGGCCTTCTTCCAGTGCATCGGCATATTCGCCTGTCCAGAACAATTCGGCAGGCTGCAGCTGCGCGAGGAGCAGGCCGAGATTACGGTGCTCCTTTTGAGCAAGTCCGCCGAGCTCGTACATGGCCCCGAGCACACAGCACAAAGGACGCCCGGCAGCCGCTTCAGCAGCCGCTTCAAGCATTTTGCTCATGGACAGAGGGTTAGCGTTGTACGAATCGTCAATCACAAGCCAGTTGCCCGCCTGGACACGGGCAAAGCGCTGAGCCGGGGGAACGGCGTTTTCAAGCCCTTTGCCAATGGCCGCGCAGGAAAGTCCGAGCCTGTGCGCTGCCGTTGCCGCCGCAAGCAGATTTTCGGCAGCAAAAGCTCCCTGGAACAACGTCTTGACCGTGAGGGTTTCGTTGTCCAGACGGAGACGGTAAATGCCGCGCCCTGCATCAGCTCCAAGATAGGAAGCCTGATACGGCACGTCCTGTCCGGTGCAGGAGAAAAGCACCAGCTCCTTGCGCAGGGCAGAGGCCTCGCGGAGCAGATCCGGATAGTCGGCGCTGACGATTGCCGTGCCGTCCTCGCGCAGATACCGAAACAGCGAAGCCTTATGCCAGGCTACGCCGCGTTCGCCAAGGCCTTCGGCATGACCGGCTCCGGCGTTCAGCACAAGCCCCATGTCTGGGCGCAGAAGCGAGGCCAGTTCGTCCATGTCCCCAGGATGACTGATCCCCAGTTCCATAACCCACCAGCTGGCTGCCGGGTCGGCATTCAGCATCGAGAGAGGCAGCCCGAGGCTGTTGTTGAAGTTGCCGGAAGTACGGGACACGGTGCCGGCAATGGATAAAACCGAGGACAGAATTTCCTTGGTGGTTGTTTTCCCGGCAGTGCCGGTCAGACCGATGACCGTACCGCCAAGACGGGCATAACGGTCGCGGAAGTCAGCCGCCAGACTGCGCAACGCGGCTGCCGGATCGGCAACAAGCAGAACGGGAACGGGCGGCTCGCCCTCGAACGGATTGCGGCTGGCCAGTATGGCAGACGCTCCCTGTTCGACGGCTTGGCGGGCAAAGTCGTGTCCGTCCGCCTGCTGGCCTTGCAGGCACACAAACAGCGATCCCTGCGCACATCGGCGGCTGTCGATGGCCACGCTCGTAATCTCCCCGTCTTTCTGGGGGGCAAGGCGCTCTGCGTGCAGCAGGGTGGCAGCCTGGTCCAAGTCTAAAGACATGACAACAACTCCCGCAGCGTTTGCTGATCACTGAAAGGATGTTTGACGTCGCCAATCTGTTGCGTCGTCTCGTGTCCTTTGCCGGCAACAAGCAACGCATCCCCGGGACGCAACAGATCCAGCGCCTTGCGCATGGCCTCACGCCGATCGGGATCGGTAATGACCTGCTTGGCGGCACTCAGGCCGGGCATGACATCCCGCATAATAGCCTGCGGATCCTCGTGTCTCGGATTGTCTGAAGTCAACACAGCGACATCCGCGTCTTTGGCCACAGCCTGCCCCATCAGCGGCCGCTTGGTTCTGTCGCGGTTGCCGCCGCAGCCAAACACACAGACAATACGCTCAAAGCCTGCGCCGCGCAGCGCCGACAGCACGTTGGTCAGTGCGTCCGGCGTATGGGCGTAGTCGACAAAGACGTCAAGTCCCTTGTCGTTACGAATCCGTTCCAGGCGGCCCGGAACGCCACAGAAATCGGTAAAGCAGCCGAAGTTTGCGGGAGTAAAGCCAAGTCCCAGCGCCACGGCCTGGACTGCCAGCAGGTTTTCGGCGTTAAAAGCGCCAACAAGCGGCGAAGTGATGTCCCAATGATCGACAAGGCCGTTTTCGTCCAGAAGGCGCATGGCCAGATGGAGCCCACGGGTCGTGCTGGAAATCAGCCGGCCTTCCAGATGCCGCGCGCCGCCGGCCGCGGGCGCCGCCGGATCAAGGCCGAAGGTCACCAGATTTTGCGTCGTGCCGTACTGAGCAAAGATATCGCGCACAAGTCTGCGGCCCCATGCCCCGTCGACGCCGACAGCCATGGCTTTGTCGGCTTTGGGCAGCCCGAGGAACAGGCGGGCTTTGGCTGCGTAATAGGCCTCAAACGTCTTGTGATAGTCCAGGTGATCCTGAGTCAGATTGGTGAACACGGCGCCGCTGAACGGAATGCAGGCAGCCCTGTCCTGATCGAGCGCATGAGAAGAAACTTCCATGGCTGCATAGCGCACGCCGGCCTGCGCCATTTGCGCCAGCATGGCATGCAGGTCGGGCCCGTCGGGTGTGGTCATGGCTGACGGTGCGTCGTGGCCGGGCCAGCGTGTGGCGATGGTGCCAATCACGCCAGAGGGCAGGCCACGCGAGGCAAACAGGTGTTCCAACAAGTAAGTGCTTGTTGTCTTGCCGTTGGTGCCAGTCACGCCCACAAGGGCAAACGGCAGCGCTGCGGTATTCCAGCGGGCTGCGGCCAGACGGGCTGCGGCCAGGCGAGGATTGTTTGTGGTGACCACGCGGGCGCCTTCAATCTGATCTGCCAGATCAGGCGTGCAGACAATCACGGCTGCGCCACGCCGGACCGCGTCAGCAATATAGGCAGCTCCGTCATCGCGCGAGCCACTTACAGACACGAATACGCCGCCCTGTTCGACACGACGGGAGTCGACACTCAGGGGCAGCCGTTCGTCAGCCATGGTTTTGATAAGGCCCATCAGAGAGGCGTCGCTCATTATTTCTTCTCCGAAAGCCAGAGTATGCATTCCAGGGGTTTGCCGTCGCCGTTCTGGGCGGGCAGGGCTGAGCCTGCCTGCGGAGTCTGGCGCACAACGACGGATCCGTTGCCGCGAAACTGCGGCACAACGCCTTTTCGTGTAAGCACTTCCATGGCCTGGCGCACGCTGCGCCCGGTCACATTTGGAAAGCCGCCTTTAGAGCTGGCAGCGGGATGCTGCGCGTTTTTTGTGTCGTTGAGCTCCTGACGGACTTCGCTGGAGCCTGTTGGTCGAGGAGTGTTTTCAGCAGTGAAGTTTTCGGCCACGGCACGACGATCCGTTTCTTTTGCCGGTTTGTTCTGCTGCGGCAGCTCGCCATAATAGGCAAGCGACCGCAAAAGTACTTCGCGAAAAAGCGGCGCGGCAATGGCCCCGCCATATTTGATGTCAGCCGGTTCGTCCAGAAAGACAACACACAGGTATCTGGGCTTTTCAGCAGGCACAAGGCCTACAAATGACGCCACACGACCCTGACCGTATTTGCCGGACTTGTCGGCCTTTTGCGCCGTCCCTGTCTTGCCGGCAACACTTAAACCGGGAAGGGATGCACGCCGGCCTGTCCCGGATTCGACGACTTCCTTCATGAGAGAAAGCACTTCGCGCGCCGTACTTGCGGAATAAATTCTGCGGGGAGCGCCATCGGGCTCACGGCGGTTTTCGTCCATGGCGATGTTAAGCGGTTTGGTGACCCCTTCGTTGGCAAGCGTCAGATATGCTTGGGCCATTTGCGCGGCGGTGACCGAAATGCTCTGTCCGAACGAGGTCGTGTAAAGGTCGGTTTCGCTCCAGTCTCGCGGCTTGCGCAAAATGCCGCGACTGTCGGCAATTTGCAGTCCCGTCCGCTGGCCAAAGCCGAGATTCCACAAGTATTGGTGAAATTTGGGCGCACCAATCAAAAAGCCGATCTTGGCGCTGCCAATATTGCTCGAACGGCTTAAAATTTCGTGTACAGGCAGCTCGCCAAGCGCCTGGCGGTCATCGCGAATGGTAATGTGCTTGGTGCGCCATACCCCATGTTCGCAGTCAAAAACGGTGTCGCGGGTGATCAGCTTTTCCTGAATGGCCGTGGCGACGGTAAACGGCTTGAACGTCGAACCGGGTTCCAGCGCGTCCAGGGCAAGCCGGTTGCGGTACAGTGACGGCGGGGAATCCTTGTAAAGGTTGGGGTTAAACGAGGGATACTGCGCCCAGGCAAGGACGTCCCCGTTGCGCGTATCGACCAGAAGAACGCCTCCCCACTTGGCGCGTGCCGACTCTACGGCATGGGCGAGAGCGTCTTCAGCAATGAACTGAACCTGCAAGTCAAGCGTTAGCCTGAGCGTGTCGGACTCCGGCGCGGGCATGCTGTCAGGCAGCTGAAAACGACGCCCCAAGGCGTCGCGCTGGACAAGGCGCCGCGTCTTGCCGGATGCAAGAACGTCGTCAAAGGCGCGTTCTACGCCTTCAAGTCCATTGCCGTCGATACCGACAAAGCCAAGGAGTTGTCCCGCCACTTGCTTGTAGGGATAAATCCGTTCAAATTCCCGGGCCAGCTCAATGCCGGGCAGGGACGCCTGGCGTATGGCCTGCGCCGTGGCGTCATCGACCCGCCTGGCAATCCAGATAAACCGGCTGTTGCGATCCAGCGCATTGAGCAGCCGGCTTTGTGGTATGCGCAAAATTTGGGACAGAGCTGCGGCGGTGGCTTCCTTATCCTCCACTTCAGAAGGATTGGCATACACAGAACGGCACTCGACGCTGCGCGCCAGAGGGGTGCCGTTGCGATCGGTGATCATGCCGCGGGGGATTTCTTCCACTTCTGCGGCCACATGCTGACGCCTGGCCCGTTCGGCAAGCCAGGGACCGTCCATGAGCTGAACCCAGGCAGCCTTGGCCCAGAGCAGAAGCCATAACAGCGCAAAGACCACGCCGACAGTGCCCATGCGGACATTGTCCCAGTTGATGTTGCGCCACCAGCTGCCAAGAGAAAAAAAGCCCCCTTCTCTCTTAGGCTCACGCAAGGTGTTGGATACGCGCCGGTTGCGCCGATGGGGCGTCAGAAAACTGACCATACCTATTTCCCCTTGCCGGTGCGCCCGGATCCTGGTTTTGGCAGCTTGGCGTGCCGCACCTGCCCCGGCCCTGCGATATGCAGGCCCAGCTCTGCCGCCTTGTGTCTGAGGTCTTCGGGCGCGAGCAGGCGATCGCGTTCAACCTCCAGTTTATTGTTGAGAGCCACGCGCTGGGAAAGCTCATTTTGCAGCTGGCTGATGCGAAAGGCCGTGTCGGCACGGTCGATGCTCATCCAGATGAGGCACAAACCAATGACCAGACTGGACAGAATGGACAGAATGAGCAGCAGGAGCCATCCGGAGATGCGGGAAGTCAGCGTCATAGCCAACCTCCGGAGCTGCCCCGCCGGCGCATTTTTTCTTCGCGCGCACGCAGCCGCTCGCGACGCGATCGGGGGCGCACGTCAAGGGGCGTATCTTGTGGAATGGCGGCTGTTGCCTGCTGCCCTTCCGGTGCAGTGGCAAGCTTTTCCACAGCCCGCAGCTTTGCGCTTGAGGCGCGGGGATTGCGGGCAAGTTCTTCATCGCCTGCCTGCACAGGCCTGGGCGTGAGAATGCGGACCTCGGGCTGGTGGTGACACACACATACAGGAAGAGACTTGGGACAGATACAGCCTTGCGCCCAAGTCTTCATGCGGTGTTTGACCACGCGATCTTCCAGCGAGTGGAAGGCAATGACCGCAAGCCGTCCCCCTGGTTTCAGACGCGCCAGAATGGCGTCAAGAAAACGTTCCAGTTCGCCAAGTTCGTCATTGACGGCCATCCTTAACGCCTGAAACGTCCTTGTGGCGGGATGATTGCGCGCCTTGGCGCGCCAGGCTGCGGGGTAGGCCTGTTCCACTACTGCAGCCAGCTCGAGGGTTGTCCGAAACGGTTTGAGCTGACGAGCGCGCACAATGGCGGCTGCAATGCGCCCTGCCTGCGGCTCTTCCCCATAGGTTGCGATGATGCTTTTCAACTCTTCCATGCGGGCGCGGTTGACCAGTTCGCTGACAGGTTTGTCATCAAGTCCCTGCTGGTCCATGCGCATGTCGAGAGGGCCGTCAGCGTGAAAGCTGAAGCCTCGTTCAGGGGAGTCGATTTGCAGCGAGGAGACGCCAATATCGATGAGTACGCCATCCAGGGATTCCCAGCCCAGGGTATCCAGGGCCTGTGCAAACTGGCTGTAACGCAGATGGAAAAAATGGACATTGCCCTCAAAGGGGGCAAGACGCTGCCTGGCCAGCGCCAACGCCTCACTGTCGCGATCAAGGCCGCACAACTGCGCGGGCTCGCCGCCTAGAGCTGCAACGCGTTCAAGCAGCGCAAAAGCATGGCCGCCCATGCCCAGCGTGCCGTCGAGATAGCGCCCTCCAGCCCTCGGGGCAAGAGCCTCGATAGTTTCCTGCAACAAAACAGGAACATGGAGTTGCGCGGGATCTGTGTACATGAAAAATCCTGAGTCAAAAGTCAGACGGCGACAGGTATCGCAACCGGCTAGAGATCCAGCTCAATGCCACTGGCGGCAAGTTCGTCAGCTACGTCGTCAAAGTTTTGCTGAATCAATGCCTTAAATTCATCCTGGGCCCATATTTCAAAGCGGTTTCCCTGGCCCACGATGGCAACGTCCTTCTCAAGTCCGGCATATTCCATCTGTGCACGGGGGATGCGGACGCGTCCTTGGGGATCGAGAGTCATGACTTCGGCGCCGCTGAGCACCAGGCGGCGGAAATCACGCATCTTACGGCTGGAGTTTGACAATTTGCTGAACTTTTCCTCGAAAACCAGCCAGTCAGGTTCTGGAAAACCGACAATGCATCCGTCATAGGTGGTAAGAACAAAGCGGCCTTCAGGGGAACGCTGCATCAAAACGTCGCGCATCTCCACAGGGATCATGAGTCGACCCTTGGGATCCAGACTTCTATATGCATGTCCCCTGAATCGCATGATATTTCCTTTCGTTAAGGGAATACCAGATAAAAAAGTTATTTACACTTCTTACCACTTTTTCCCACTTTTCTCCCATTTTCAGGGGTGTGTCAAGTAGACTTCCAGAGAGTCCGGGCGGTTCCTGAAACGTCTGTGAACGGCATGAAGGCACGTTTGAAAGCAGAGTGAAGAGGGACATCGGGTTTTTGCCTGCATGTGGGAAAATGTCCCAAAAGAAGGCGTTGTAAACGGCCGGTGCAGGAGCATCGGGGAAATTCATAGCGGAACACTTTGTTCTTATGACAGATCCGCACCTTGCACAGACTGACGGAGGCTGCGGGCATGGCAACATGGTGTGCTGCCCAATGAGCGGCTTTCGCTTCAACAGCGCGTTTTTGGGGGGTGCTAAAAAGTCAGCCCGCGCGATTGGGAAAAACATGATGCATGTAATTATATATGGTTATTGTATGATGTCGATTTGTCCGGGGCAGAAGGCGCCGTCGCTGTGGAGCTGTGATCGCGTGCTGCACAACGAAGACAGGGTATGAGGCAACGGTTGCCGGCAACGTTTGGGACGGTCGGAGCCAACGGATGATGCACAGGCAACAGTCAGAAGTTTCCGACTTTTTTAGCAGAAGTGTCTTGACAGGAAGGAACGTCTTGACGAAACTTCCAGCCATGAAAACAAAAATGATTGCTACCATTGGTCCGGCGTCCAGACAGAAGGAAGTGCTCGCGCAGTTGATTGATGCGGGAGTGCGTATTTTTCGTCTGAATTTTTCCCACGGTAACGCGGCGTCATTTACGGA
>DVMI01000061.1 GCA_018715085.1 Candidatus Avidesulfovibrio excrementigallinarum
CCGCCGCTGTTGCCGTTGGGCGAAATGCGGATTTCCACGCGGCGGTTCTGCCGGCGGCCTTCGGGCGTGTCGTTGGAGGCCACGGGGCGCTGTTCGCCATAGCCGATGGCCTTGATGCGCGAGGCGTTGACCCCGCGCTGAATGAGGTAGCGGGCCACGCTGTTGGCACGCCGTTCAGAAAGCTGCTGGTTGTAGGAGTCGGAACCGGTGCTGTCGGTATGGCCTTCCACGATGATGACCGTCTGCGGGTAGCGCGCCAGGACGGACGCCACACGATCCAGTTCTGAATACACGCCGCCAAGCAGCGTGTCGGAATTGACGTCAAAGGTCACGTCGCTTTTGAATGTCAGGGCCAGCAAGTCGCCTTCCCGCTGGACGGCCACGCCTTCGGACTGGGCCAGGGCGTTGCGCATGTCGTTTTCCTGCTGATCCATCATGGCGCCCACGCCTGTTCCGGCCAGGCCGCCGATGACCGCGCCGGCCGCCGCGCCAAGCAGCGTTCCCTGTGTATTCTGCCCGATAATCTGGCCGAGCAGCGCGCCAGCCGCAGCCCCGCCGGCTGTGCCGTAGGCCGCGCCCTTGCCGGTATTGGACTGAATAGCGCACCCGCTCAACGTCACGGCCAGGGCCAGGGCCGCAATGCCTGCTTTTTTCATACATGCTCCTTTCTGTGGCTGTGAAGCAAAAAGATTCCTGCGCCAGGCTGCCTTACGGGCTGTTGCCCTGGCAGGTGCGGGGAGCGCATCCCTGCGTCCGGGCGCAAAAAAACCGCGCTCTGCACGGCGCACTGCCTGTCGAAACCGGGCCGTTTCGTAAGCACCGGCCCCGCATGGCCTGTGGCCTTTCAGGCTGCGTTGCGCCAAAGAGGGGCGCTGCCTGAAGGCAGGTTACAGGCGCGCGGGCCGCGCCGCACATGGCGGATAGGAGCTAATGTAATCATTGCCCAACCGGGAGGCAAGCGGAACCTGCCCCGGCCCCTTTTGACCGCGCACCGTGTCTCCACAGCCGCAGGCGGCGCGCCGCACATGGCCCGGCCTCTGCGCGGCGGCGCTATTCGTCGGCCTGCACGCCAAACGACTTGGGGTTGATGCCGTACTGACGCATCCGCAAATACAGGGTGGACCGCTTCATTCCAAGGATGCGCTCTGCGCCGCGCGGACCGCAGATCCGGCCGCGGGTATGCCGCAGCACCCGTTCGATGTAGCGTTTTTCGACCTCGCGCATGGGCGGCAGATCGGCAATGTCCAGGCTGGCGGCGCCGTCCTTGTCGGCAGGGGACGGCTCGGAACGCATGAACCCCACGTCAAAGAGCAGCGGGCCGTCCTGGTGCATGATCACCGCCCGTTCCACCGCGTTTTTGAGTTCGCGGATGTTGCCCGGCCAGGCATAGGCCGTCAGACGGCTCATGGTTTCGGCATCGGGCTGCGGCACCACCCTCCCGTAACGGCGCGCGAACATGTCGATAAAATGTTCCGTCAGCGCGGCAATGTCTGTGCGGCGTTCTCTGAGCGAAGGAACATGCAGCGGCACTACCGAAATGCGGTAGTACAAGTCTTCGCGGAACGTCCCGCGCTTGACGGCGGCAATCAAATCCGCGTTGGTCGCGCCGACCAGCCGGAACGAGGAATGGATTTCGCGCGTGCCGCCCACGCGCATGAACGTGTGCTCCTGCAGCACGCGCAGCAGCTTGATCTGCATGCTCATGGGCACGTCGCCGATTTCGTCAATGAACAGCGTGCCCTTGTTTGCCAGTTCGATAAGGCCGATTTTTTGCCGTACCGCGCCGGTAAAGCTGCCTTTTTCGTGCCCGAACAGCTCGCTTTCAAACAACTGTTCAGAAATGGACGCCGGGTGTACGGCCAGCATGGGCCCGGTGCACCGGCTGTGTTCGTGAATGTACTTGGCCAGGGCTTCCTTGCCCACGCCGGTTTCGCCAAGCAGCAGCACGGTGGCCTCGGTGGCCGCCACGGTCCTGGCCTGCTCAAGGCAGCGCCGGAAGGCTTCAGAATCGCCCCACAGCTCGTTTTCTTCTTCCTGCTGGCGTTCGGCAAGCAGCTGGATGTCCCGCGTGCGCAGGTTAAGATGGCGCGACGCCAGCAGGCTCAGGGCGCTGCGAAACTCCAGCATGAAAAAGTGGGCCAGTTCCCGCAGGGTGGACGCCCGGCAGTTGAGCATGTGCTCTGTGCCGGTGGAGCTGTCGGCATACAACAGCCAGCGTTCTGTGCCGTTGACCACAAACGGCAGGCACAGCATGTCCAGCCCCTGCCGGGTGACGAAAACCGGCTGTCCGCTTTCCATCTGCTGAAGAATCAGCTCCCGCGAGGGCGCAAAGTCGCTGTGCTCCAGTTCGCCCGCGGCCAGGCTGCACGCTCCGGGGCAGCTGAGCAGGCCGTCGCGCAGCGTGAACAGCCCCACCCGCTCGGCCTGAAACAGTTCGCGCACGCCCCAGGCAATCTGACTGGCGTAATGTTCGATGGAATCGCCGTAATCCAGGCTGCTCAACTGCCGGTAGCACTGTTCGATAAGCGTGTTTTCGCGGGCGCAGTCGTCGCGGCCGTCGTCCTGCCGGGCCTGGCCGGGCAGCACGGACAAAAGGTTTTCGGCGTCGCGCAGGGCGCTGTCGGCTTCGGCCGTGTCGCCAAGCGTGCGCAGTGTTTCGGCCCTCTCCAGCTGGAGCGCGCCGCATTCCAGCCGCGCCTGAGCCTGGCGCAGCAGGGCCAGCGCGTTGTTTTGCAGCCGCAGCACCGTCATGGGGGTTGTGCCTTCGGCCATGGCCAGCCGCGCCTGAAAACGCTGTTCAATCCCCTGCAGCATGCTGTTGGGCGAACTGCGCAGGTTGCGGGCCAGCATCTCCATGTTCAGCCCGGGCAGCGGCTTCATGCCGTGCACCTTGAAGCCCACGGCCAGCTCAAACGCCCACGAGTAGTTAAACGTGATGGAAAACGACGCCTGCCGGCGCACCGCTTCCACCGCGCCTTCCAGCACTTCGTGCGCCCTGTGCAGCTCGCCCATGCGCCACAGGCAAAAGGCCATGGCCGCGTGGACGCGCAGGGCCAGCTTGGGATTGGCGTTTGCCGAAATTTCGCTGGCCAGCTCGCGCAGGCGGCGGATGGCCTCCTTGTGCTCGCCCATGTAGACGAGCATGATCCCGTAATGGATTTTATAGATCAGGCCGAGGATGTACTTGCCGGAAATTTCGGCCACCGAAATCGCGGACTTCATGATCCCGCGGGCGTGGGCAAAATGACCAAGATAGACGGCCGCCAGCGACGCTTCGAGCAGGGCAATGTCTTCGGTAAACGGCAGCACCGCGCTGCCCTGCACGCGCTGGCACATTTCGTAATATTCCAGGGTGCGGTAAAAGCGGCCGGAAATGTAGTGCATGACCATCAGAAACGGCGTGGCCTGGAGGTACACGCTGCGATCGCCAAGACTGTTGATAAGCTCAAGGCCGCGCTGAAATTCCTCGATGGCCTTGCTGTGATTGCTCGAGCCGGAAAAAACCTGAGAAAAGCCCAGGGCCATTTCCAAAAGCGCCAGCCGGCGCGTGTTGCCCGCCGCGCGCAGCACGGCCCGCGTTTCATCCATAAAGCGGTAAGACGTTTCAAGGTGCTTCATCATGAACACGGCCGCGTCGTGCGCCAGGCAGGCCACGTCGGGCAGCCAGGTGTGATCCTCCTGCTGTTCCAGGCGCCGTTCAAGCAGCAGAAACAGCACCTCAAGCCACAGCGCCGCCCCGGCCATGAACGCGCCGCTTAACAGCGTGCGCACCTTGTCCAGGCACTCCCGGCAGACGTTCAGCGCCGCCTCGCCCTCGCAGGCCGACAGCACGCGCACGCAAAAACTCTCCGGCTGGCTGCGCATAAGCCGGATGGCCGCCACAGAAGCGCCCTCCCGCCCTTCTCCTGTCAGGCGGTACAGGCGGCTGGACGGCTCTTCCAGCACAAGGCCGTCTGCCATCAGGCCCCCCAGCACCTCGCCGATCTGCTCCACAGACGTCTCGAGCGCCTGGGCAAGCCCCAGCGCACTGCTTTCGCGCCGGACGTGCGCAAGCAGCCAAAGGACATGATCATGACGCATCGCGTCGGGCATGCTCTTCTCCCGTTCCTGCCTGTTGTCCGCAGGCTCGTTTGTGCAGCCCGGTCCCCCACGGACCGCCCCGGACAGAAAACAGCGCCATGCGGGACGCTTCCCCATGCTCCCGCCGCAACCTGACACCACAGCCCCGCCGCGGACGCCGTACAGGCCGGCCCGAACGCGCGGAACCTGCCCCGCGGACGCAGCGCCTTTGCGGACACGGCGTTTCCGCAAGCCTCTTTCCGGCCCGGCCGCACAGCCAGGCAGGACGCTTCCCCCATTGACAGGGATATACTAAAGCAGGCTGCTTTTGAAAAGTCCTGTTTTCCGGCGCGCCGCACCGGCACAGGCGCTGCCCTGCCCGGGTGCGCCGTCCTCAAGGGCCCGCAACAGGCCGGGCACAGCGCAGGACACGTCACGAACGAAGATACGCCGCAAACAGGGCCGCCTGCCCTGCCGCGCGCCACAGACCGCCCTGCCGCTTTGGCCTGCTCCACACGCAGCCGGATCTGCGCCGCACGCCGCAACCCCGGCTCTGCGCAGGCGCTCCCGGCAGCGCAAAGGCCGCCACAGGCGCTGCCTGCCGCGTAAAAAAGGCGCGTCAGAGGCCTGGAGGGAAAGGAGGAATGTGTTCAAAAATTCCCCCTTCCCCTCCAGACGTTCTTCCTGGTGTTGACGGCCTCAGAAACGGCGCGGATCGCCGCGTTTTCAGGCTGCCGGGCGTCCGCCGCCGGACGGCGCAAAGGCCTGGGCGGCCTGGATGGCGGTCAGGGCCAGGATTTTGCAGCGGGGCAGGATGGTGGAGGGCACAAGATATTCGTCGGGCGAATGCAGGCCGGCGCCTTCGGGTCCCATGCTGCACAAGGAGGGGATGCCCAGCGCCGAGGAGGTGAATCCGGCTTCAGACGCGCCCCGGGCCGTGTTGGTGCGCAGGGCGTACCCGATGGCGTCGCCGGCGCGCGAGGCCATGTCGAACAGCATCATGGTGTCGGCGCCCGGCCGCAGAGGATGGAGGCGGATCCCGCCGGTCAGGGTTGTGGTTGTGCGCGGCACAAACGTCCGGCTGGCAATGGCACGGATGTCTTGCACGAGCTGTTCGGCGTCTTCCACCGTGCGGAAGCTCAGGTAAAGCCGCGCCTCGGCGTGGGGCGCCACAGAATTGGCGGAGGTCCCGCCGTCGACCAGTCCGGTGTTGACTTTGACGTCCCGTTCCAGATCAACCAGCTTGTCCAGGGCCACAATCTTGTGGGCCAGTTCGATGATGGCCGACGCGCCCTGCTCGTAGCAGCGCCCGGCGTGGGCGGCAACGCCATCCACGCGCAGGTGCATGTGTCCCGCGCCGTTGCGCTCGGTGGTCACGCCGCCCACGGGAAAGCCCGGCTCGGCGCACAGCACGGCCCGGGCTCCGGGCAGCAGTTCGCGGTAGTGGCGGGTTGTCACAGGCGATCCCAGCTCTTCGTCGGGCGAAAACATGAGCGTCATGGGCACCGGCATGAGCCCCAGATCGTTCAGCGCCCTGGCCGCAAACAGCACCGCCGCCACGCCGGCTTTCATGTCGGCCACGCCAGGCCCGAACGCGCGGTCTCCGTCCATGCGGAAGGGGTGGCTTGCCGCCGTGCCGCGGGGAAACACCGTGTCCATGTGCGCAAGGAACACAATGCCCGGACCGGCCTCGCGCGGGTGCGTGCGTGCAACCACCAGGTTGCCCAGGCCGGCCATCCACGCTTCGCCTTCGCCCAGGGCGGGTTTGCCGCGCACTTCCACGTCAAACCCGGCCTGACGCAGCCAGTCTGCGACAAGCCTGCCCACATTGTCCACATCGCCGCCGTCCAGGGAAAAGGAATCCATGTTGACCAGGCGCTCGATCATGGCCATGATTTCGGCCTGACGGCGGTCAAGATAGGCGCCTATGCGTTCTGCATGCTGCTGCATTTCCATACCGGATCTCCCGCGAAAAAAACGGAGCCGCTGGCCAGGGCGGTCAGCGAGGCCGGACGCCTTTGAGCGTTGCCTCCCGCCTGGCAGGGCTCCCCCTTTCTTTGCCCCGTCGGATATTCTGCCCGAGGGAGCGGAACGGGGCGCTTTCCGGCCCGGGGGCCGGGGTCTCAACCCACAAAAAATACGTCTGGCAGGCCGGGGTTTTGCGGCCGCCGTCTCCCCTGGCGGGCAGTCCGCAGGCCCGCACTAGGCCGCCTTCCACCTGGCCGGGCCCTCCTTTCAGACCTGTGCCGCCGGGCACCCCGCCCCAGGGGGCGGGGTGGGTTTGTCCGGTCACAACACCGGCAATGTTCTGCGGCATTCTGTACCGCGGCGCGCGGCTGCCGGGCGGGCCTGCGCCTTTTGCACGACAGCGGCCGGGGCCGTCACAACGTCCCGCACTGCCTGCGCGCGGACCGCGCCGTCCGCCCTGACCTGCCGGTGTCTCCTGCCTCAGATGAGCCCGAGCAGCGTGAGCGCTTCCACGCACTGGGCTTCAAAGCCCTTCAGGAACGTGGCAAACGACTTGTAATCCTTATAGTCGGCGGTGATGCCGATTTTTTCAAACTTTTCCTGCACTTCCGGATCGGCCAGGGCCTGGCCCACGATGTCGGACAGGGCCTTTACAATCGGTTCCGGCGTGCCCTTCTTTACAAAAATGCCGTGGAAGGAAACCCAGGTGTACTTGTCGCCATACAGCTCGGCAAAAGTGGGCACGT
Organism: Candidatus Avidesulfovibrio excrementigallinarum; assembly: GCA_018715085.1. Taxonomy (GTDB): domain Bacteria; phylum Desulfobacterota; class Desulfovibrionia; order Desulfovibrionales; family Desulfovibrionaceae; genus Avidesulfovibrio; species Avidesulfovibrio excrementigallinarum. The sequence goes on from DVMI01000061.1 coordinate 6,774, forward strand.
TGGGATATTCGGGCAGCCGTTCGGGAGAGGTCACGGCCAGCAGTGTAAATTCGCCGGACTGCAGATAGTTCTTGTTGGTGCCGGGCACGCCAAAGGCGGCCTTCAGCTCGTTGCCAAGCAGCGCGGTGTTCACTTCATGGCCGCTGCCGTAAGGCACATGGTTCACGCTCACATCCGGGAACTTGTCCTTGATGAGCACAGACAAAAACTGCCGCTGGCTGGTGATGGACCCGGGCGAGCCGTAGCTGTACTGGCCGGGGTTCTTTTTGGCTTCTCCCATCCACTGTTCAAACGACGTAATGCCCGAATCGGTGCGCACGCAGAAGGTCAGCGGCATGTCGGTGATGTCGGCCACAGGGGTAAAGCTGTGAATGGTGTAGCCCACTTTCTTCATGATCGGCAGGCTCACAAGCCCGGTGGAGCCAAACAGCACGTTGTAGCCGTCGGCACGGGTGTTGAGCACCTGCATGGCGGCCTGGGTGCCGCTGCCGCCGGGCATGTTGACCACGTTCATGGTAAAGCCGTGCCTGGTGGCGTATTCGGCCACAACACGCAGGGCAAGGTCGGCCGCGCCGCCGGGCCCGTACACGCACAGCAGGTTAATGGGTTTGACGGGATACTTGGGCGCCGCGCCGGCAGGCGCCACGCACAGGCCCAGAGTGATCAACGTTGCCGCAATAAAGGAAAATACGCGCTTCATGGGACACTCCAGAACGTTAAAGGTTGTCAGACCTGCAGGAGGGACGGCCTGCGCACAGCCTCGCCTCCTTTTTTTCACGGTGTCCCGGGGAACCGGCAGGCCGGCGCTCCGGGGCGGCGCGGGGTGTGCGCCATGAGAACAGCGGGATCGGCCGCAACAGGACCGGTGCACGGTGACGGCTCCCGAAAGGAGCCGGATCGCCGTACGCGCTCCGGCGCTGCGCGCGGCATGGCTGCGCCCGTCCGGGAGCGGCGCGTTGCAGGCGGCCGCCCCTTTCCCGGGGCGCATTCCGGACAGCCAAAGGCAGGCCGCACAGGCCGCCGCAAGGACGTCCGGGACGCCACAGAGGTTCCCGCAGGCCGGCGCGGGGACAAACCCTGCGCCTGCCGGCGCGCTTTTCGCCCTTGTGTGCGAAAAACGCCTCATCCGAATCTGAAAACCGGTGCCTCCCTGCGGAGGCGTGTCTGACGAACTCGCGCCATGACCTGCATGGCAGCGGTGGAGTGCTCCAGGGACAGGGTCCTTTGCGGGCAGGCCCGCCTGACCGGCGGCCTTGGTTGCCCGCAGGGACGGCTGTCCGACGCGGCGCCACCCCGGCACGGGCGCGCCTGATCAGCGTTGTCTGACCAGGCTGCCCGGGGCGGCCTGTCCGGATACGGCAGTCATGCCGTTCCGTCAGCGCCGCGCCTGGAGCGGTTCAAACTCTGCCCTGGCGGACGTTAGATCAGCCCGAGCAGTGTGAGCGCTTCTACGGACTGAGCCTTCACGCCCTTCAAAAACTCTGCAAAATCCTTATAGTTTCTGTAGTTTGTGGTGATGCCGATCTTTTCAAACTTGGCCTGCACTTCCGGGTCGGCCAGTGCCTGGCCCACGATGTCGGACAAGGCCTTCACAATCGGTTCCGGCGTGCCCTTCTTCACAAAAATGCCATGGAAGGACACCCAGGTGTACTTATCGCCATACAGCTCGGCAAAGGTAGGGGAATCGGGGAAGTCGGGCAGGCGCTGGGCGGAGCTCACGGCCAGCAGCTTGAATTCGCCGGACTTCAGATAGTTCTGGTTGGTGCCGGGCACGCCAAAGGCGGCCTTCAGCTCGTTGCCAAGCAGCGCGGTGTTGACTTCGTGACCGCTCCCGTAAGGCACATGGTTCACAACCACATCCGGGAAGTTGTCCTTAATGAGCACGGACAAAAACTGCCGCTGGCTGGTGATGGAGCCCGGCGAACCGTAGTTGTACTGACCGGGGTTCTTTTTGGCTTCTTCCATCCACTGGGCAAACGACGTGATGCCCGACTTGCTGGACACGCAGAAGGTCATGGGCATGTCGGTGATGTCGGCCACGGGGGTGAAATCGTCCATGGTGTAGCCCACTTTCTTCATCATCGGCAGGCTCAGGAAACTGGTGGAGCCGAACACGACGTTATAGCCGTCGGGACGGGTGTTGAGCACCTGCATGGCGGCCTGGGTGCCGCTGCCGCCGGGCATGTTGACCACGTTCATGGTAAAGCCGTG
>DVMI01000062.1 GCA_018715085.1 Candidatus Avidesulfovibrio excrementigallinarum
TGTTGCGTCGCCTGCTGTCAGAAATGGGCCGGGGCCGCGCAATGACGTCCTTTGTCAAGGGAAGGCGGCAACACGACTGAAGAGATGCATCATTTCTTTCTGAAAGCTTCCACTGTAAAAAGACAAAAAAACGGAGGCGGTATGGCGGTCGGACAGGGTTTGTCTGCGCGCCGTCACCGACGGTGTGGCATTGTGCCCTGCTGTCAGGAAAGGTCTTGCCCTACCGCCCGGTTCCGTTTGCGGGAACACGTCTGAATGGGGACGGAAGCGAAAGACGTTTCTTGCCATGCGGGACCGTGATGCGTTTTGTTGTGTTCTGAGGCATGATGGCAACATTGGGGCGAGGTGAGCGCGACATGTCCATGCCCTTCCGGGTTGTTGCGAAAAGGCTGCCTGTATATTTGGGCAATGCCCTTGCCAGCAACAGAAAGACAGTCTGTTTTCTGCATGAGCCGCCATTGTGCGGCGTTGAGAAAACGGGCAGCGTCAAAAACAGTCTGCTCCATATAAAAAAGCACTGGCACCGGGCGCAAGCGGAAGTTCGCGCTGTGTGGCCAGCCTGTTCTGCGCCGGCTTGCCGGTCATAGAAAGAGGGTAATGTATGCAGTATCTGGCCAGATTGGGGCGCTGGGCTTTATCCATACTGGCGACGCTGGGAGAGTTTCTGCTGTTCTTTGTGGACGGCGTGCGTCATGTGTTCATCACGCCGAAACTGTTTTCCAAGGTCGTGCGGCAGATGCACGCCATCGGCGTGCAATCGCTGTTCGTGATTGTGCTGATTGGTTTGTTTACCGGGCTGGTGCTGGGGCTTCAGGGCTATTATGTGCTCGTCAAGTTTGGCTCCACCGGATTTCTTGGCGCGGCGGTATCGCTGACGCTGGTGCGCGAATTGGGACCCGTGCTGACAGCCATCATGCTGACAGGCCGTGCGGGATCAGCCATGGTTGCTGAAATCGGCGTCATGCGCATCACGGAGCAGATTGACGCGCTTGAAGTGATGGATATTCCAGGCATGGGGTATCTGGTGGCTCCGCGGTTTGTTGCCGCAGTGCTGGTTTTTCCGCTGCTGACATCGGTATTTGATGTCATTGGCATTTTTGGCGGGTACCTGACCGGCGTGCAGCTGCTGGGCATCAGCGAAGGCGTTTATTTTGGACGGATTGAAGCGTCGCTGACCGTAACGGACATTGTGGACGGCGTGCTGAAATCGGTGGTGTTTGCGCTTTTGATGACGCTGATCTGTTGCCGGCAGGGATACAACGCGCACCGGCGCACTGACGGTAAGGGGCCGGAGGCTGTGGCCAACGCGACGACGTCGGCGGTCGTGATTTCGTGTGTGGCAGTGCTGGTTGCCGACTATGTGATGACATCTTCCATGTTGCGGTGAGGCCATGACGCAGAAATTATTTCACGCTGTGGACAGCCACAGCGCGTGGGACATAAAGCTTGATCGGCTGCGCGCAGGATACGGCGATCGCGTGGTGCTCGACGACGTGAGCGCAGAGTTTCCGGCAGGTGCCATCAGCATGGTCCTTGGCGAGTCGGGCTGCGGCAAGTCGACGCTGCTGCGGCATATCATCGGTCTGGCCAGGCCGATGGAAGGGCGGATTCTATATGGCGGGCAGGACTTTTTTTCCTTGCCTCCTGCATATTTTCGCCGGGTGCGGCGGCGGTTTGGCGTGTTGTTTCAGGATGGGGCACTGCTTGGTTCGCTGACGCTGGCCGAGAACGTAGCCCTGCCACTCAGCGAGCATACCAGGCTCAAGCCGCATGTGGTCCGCGAGGCGGCGTTACGGACGCTGTCGCTGGTTGGACTTGACTCTTTTGCCGACTATTACCCGCACGAACTGTCTGGAGGCATGCGCAAGCGCGGCGGCCTGGCCAGAGCCATTGTGACAGAGCCGCCGGTGCTGTTCTGCGATGAGCCTACGTCCGGCCTCGATCCCATCAACGCGGCACAGATGGATCAGCTCCTGCTGGATATGAAAGCCCGTTATCCACAGATGACGCTGGTTGTGGTGACGCACGACTTGTCCAGCGTAAGACGGATTGCGGATCATGTGATCATGATTCGTGAGGGAAAAGTCGGTTTTTCCGGCACGGTCGCCGCGCTTGAGGCGTCGCAGGACAGCTATCTGCGGAGCTTTATGGATCGCGTGCCCAATCGCGGGCAGGGCGGCCTTGCGGCAATGCCGATCAATCCTGCAGTCCGACAGGCTCTGGATGACTGGCTGAAAACGTGATGCACAGGCACGGTCTGCTCATATAGGGCCGAGTCAAGTGTAACTGTCGTGTTTTGCACGGCGTTTGGCGTGCGCGGATACGGCTTTTGCGTATCTGTCAGGTGAGGGCAATGCGGCTGGATGTGCCAGTCAAAATATGCCGGATGCTGCCGCGATTCCCCGAAGATCCGGGGCTGGCGGGCGCATGGCGCGATGCGGTCTTTACATACCCGAGAGGATCGCGTCATAACACAGTCTACAAACGTTCGGGTACCGTTGCGGATGAACCGGCACTGCCGGGCGTCCGTTCTCCCTTTCGGAGAAAGCCATGGGAAAAAAGAAGGAAGTGCTGGTCGGGCTGTTTGTGCTGATTGGGCTCCTGTGCACTGCGTATTTGACCGTCAAGCTGGGCCGGATGGAAATTGGCGGCGGCGACGGGTATACGTTGCAGGCGCGCTTTACGTCAGTTTCCGGCCTGCGCGTGGGGGCCGAGGTGGAAATCGCCGGTGTCCGTGTGGGACGTGTGGCACGCATTGAACTGGACACGGCCGAGTCCATGGCCGTGGTGACGCTGCAGCTTGACAAGCAGGTCAAGCTCACAGACGATGTGATTGCCTCGGTCAAGACCAGCGGCCTGATTGGCGACAAGTACATTGACCTGCAACCCGGCGGTGTGGGCGAGCCGCTCGCGCCGGGCGATACCATCACGGATACCGAGTCGGCCGTGGATCTTGAGGCTTTGATCAGCAAATACGTTTTTGGGAAGGTGTAATCCTATGCGCAAGACAAAACTGTGCGTGGTGTTGATGCTGTTGCTGGGGCTTTTGTGCTTTGGCGTGCAGGCGGCCGCTGGCCCCAGGGCCTCGCTTGAAACCGTTGTGAATCAGGTTCTTGACGTGCTCAAGGAACCCGGTTACGCAAACCCGGCCACGCGCCCCCCGCTGCGGCAGAAAATCGAAGGGCTGGTGGAATCTATTTTTGACTTCGGCGAGTTTTCCGCCCGGACGGTAGGCGGGGGATGGACCGGTTTCAGCGCCGACCAGCAGCGCCGTTTTAACGAGGCGTTTGCGCGGCTTCTGCTTGCGACGTATCTTGACAAAATTAACGGCTACAACGGCGAGCGCATCGACTACAACAAGGAAACGATTTCAAAGAAAGGCAATCGGGCCGAAGTGGCTACGATCGTAACCCTGTCTGACGGCAAACCTGTGCCTGTGACATACCGGATGATGGAGAAAAACGGGCGCTGGGTCGTATACGACGTGATTATCGAAAACGTCAGCCTTATCAAGAATTATCGTTCGCAGTTCAAGGAAATCCTTGCCAAGGGCACGCCGGAAGAACTTATCACCCGTGTGCTTGAACGGGCTGAGTCGGCCAGCGCCGGTACGGACAGCGCTGCGGGCAAATAACGTTGGAGCCACTGTCATGCGTGTTGTCACAACTGGCCGCAATCTGATGTTTGTATGTGCGTTGCTGCTGGGCATGCTTGCAATGCAGGGATGCGCCTCGCACGAGGCGCCGATGGCAGGGGATCGTCCCGCCCAGGCAGTCTCAGACGAGTCGGACAGCGCCGTTTCCACGTCAGTGGAAGCCGACGATGAGTTTGAAGACTACGGCGATGAAGATGAAGAACCGATTGCGGATCCGTGGGAACCCTGGAACCGCTTCTGGTTTGACTTCAACGACACATTGCTGCTCAAGGTCATCAAACCTGTCTATAATGGCTATGACGCCATCATGCCCGATCCGTTCCAGCGCGGGCTGTCCAACTTCTGTTACAATCTCAAAGCGCCTATCCGCATCGTGAACCGGCTGTTGCAGGGCGAATTCGCGCAGATGTGGGTTGAGATCGGGCGGTTCATGGTCAACACGACACTGGGCGGCGGTGGTCTCTTGGACGTGGCCAGTCAGAACAAAGTGCTTGTGCCATACTCCGACAAAGGCGCCGACTTTGGCACCACGCTGGCAACCTGGGGCTTTGGCGAAGGGATTTATATTGTCTGGCCATTCTTGGGGCCCAGTACAGTGCGTGACACCTTTGGCATGGCCGGAGACGAGGCCGCGTCGCCGTTTTTCTGGGGCTCGCGTCCCATCGGACCTGTTCGCGTGTGGGCGACCACCACGACGGACCTCACGTTGCGCTTCAACAACATGGGCAGCACGATTGAGACGTATGAGTCGCTGGTGAACAGCGCTGTGGAGCCTTACAGCGCTGTGCGTGACGCTTATGTCAAGTCCAGACGGATTCGTTAGCATCGTTCATGCGCGTTTGGCAGCCGGACAGCGCTGTCCGGCCGGAATGGCAGTGCACGCCAGGTGCCGGAATATACAAAATGATATCATTGGGTGCGGTATACATGCCGTTGTCTGGCCGGGGACATGCTGAAAGCTGTCTTGTGGCAGCCTGCTTCAGAACGCACAGGGCCAGGCCCTGTGCCGCCGGAGGAAACCTTGCTTGTTGACGCACTGCACGCCGCAGCCGAAACGGCAGGAGCGTCTTTTCCTCCGGCGCGTTATGGTGAATGCCCTTGGGCACAGAGACAGCTCTGTACCGGTTGATCCGTAGGCAGTATTGCACGTCTTGGAAGTGCTTTTCACCGCAACAAGGCAAGGGATTCTGCGGTTTCTGCGTTTTTATTGAGGGTGACAGCGTCAGGACTGTTTCATTTTTAAAAGCAATCTGTTCTAATGGGCGGAGAGGGCTTGTCTGCCGCATGCGACGGCTGCTGGGACCGCTCCGCCTGACTTTTGCTGACAGTGTTCAGCGGCGGCGTTTGCCCGGCAGAATGGTGTCAGATGCGACACGAGAACACCCGGCGGCCGCAACGGCGGACGTTGTGCATTTGACCATGAAGAAAAATTGCGTTTTTTGAATTCCGGGCAGAATGTCTTTTGAAATGACCCCATTGCCGAAGACTGTGTCCGGCAATTCAGGATTGCTTAACATCTTTTCTGGGAGGCCTCGCATGGAAATCCGTAAGGTTGTCATTCCCGTAGCGGGATGGGGCACGCGCTCTATCCCGGCCAGCAAGAACATTCCTAAGGAAATGCTGCCCATTTATGACAAGCCTGTCATCCAGTATGTTGTGGAAGAGGCG
>DVMI01000063.1 GCA_018715085.1 Candidatus Avidesulfovibrio excrementigallinarum
GAAGAAACTGGACATGTATGGGGGCCTGCTGGGCGGTCTTGTTCCTCTGATCGTTCTGGTGGCTGGTCTGGTCTGGTTGTCTGTGGCTGAACGCGGCGGCACCAAACCCTTCTGGGCCTGCGCCTGGCTTGCGCTTTGTGTGGGCCTGTTCTTTGCCAGAGACAAGGAAGACTACTGCAAGGCAGCCATGCGCGGCATTGGCGACAAGACAGGCATTGTCATTGTGACGGCCTGGCTGTTTGCCGGCGTATTTGGCAAAATCATGGCTGCCGGGGGGCTTGTCAACGGCCTGCTCTGGATGGGCATGACGACGGGCGCGCAGGGTGCCATCTTTACGGTGCTTGTTTTTGGCGCGGCCATGTTGTTTGCCCTGGGCACCGGCACCAGTACGGGCACCTGCATTGCGCTGGCCCCTGTGTTGTACCCTGCAGGGTATTTTCTTGGTTCGGATCCGGCCATGCTCGGCCTGGCAATCCTTTCCGGTGCAGCGTTTGGCGATAACCTCGCACCCATTTCCGATACGACCATCGTTTCGGCCTATACCCAGGGCGCGACCATGAAGGACGTTGTGCGCAGCCGCTTCCCGCTGGCTATTTCTGCGGCCGCCATCAGCGCGATCATCTTCTTCATCTTTGGCGGCGGCGGCGAAGTGCGCGCCCTGCCCGAGCTTCATGCAAAGCTGGAACCCTCGGGCATCTTCATGCTTATTGCTCTGGTTGTGGTGGTTGTTTCGGCCCTGGCCGGACGGCATATCATCGAATCGCTCATCTACGGCAACGTGACGGGCGCGATCATCGGTATTCTTATTGGCAACATCGCCCCTGGCGACATCTTCAGCATTCCTGAAAAGAGCGGCGGCTCCACGGGCCTTGTTCAGAGCGGCGTGGACAGCGTTGTTGGCGCCATCATCTTTGCCATTTTGATTTTGGCGGTGACGCAGATTCTTGTGGAAAGCGGCATCATGCGCCGCATTCTTGACTTTGCGCACAGCACGCTGGTTTCTACGGTCCGGCAGGCGGAACTGTTCATCGTTGGCATCACCGTGCTGGCGTCCATCCCGATTTCCGCCAACGCTCCGGCTGAGCTGCTTGTCGGCCCGAGCCTGGTCCGGCCCATAGGGGAAAAGTTCAACCTTGCCGCTGCGCGCCGCGCCAACCTGATGGACTGCGCAGTCTGCACCATCTTCTTTACACTGCCCTGGCATATTGCCGTGGCAGCCTGGTACGGCGCGTTGTACAGCGCCGCTGAAGCATACGGCATTCCTGCCCCCGGTGTCAGTGCCGCCCTGTATAACCCCTATTCGTGGGCGCTGCTGGCCGTGCTGATCTTCTCGGCCTATACCGGATGGAACCGCCGGTATGCCACGGGTGAGGAAGGCGGCGAACTTGCCTAGTGCGGTTTTGTGCTGAGGCCGCCCGGGACGCACACCGTGCATCCCCTGCGCCCTGGTGCAACAAGGCGTGTTTTTGAGGACAAACACAACATGATGACGCACGTTTTCTGCGTCGCATAGAACGCTTCAGGCCCCGGACGTGTTCCGGGGCCTTTTTGTCTGGCATTTGTACGGGGGAACGCTGTGGCGCGCCTGAAAGTCCGGGCAGCGGCGTGCAGAGGCGGAGCAGGGGGCGCTGCCTGCCGGAGTGCTGTGTCAAAGGCAGGCGGAACAGGGTGCGGGAAAGGCCGGCGGTTTTGGCAGACAATGCCGGTTGTTGCGCTGAGAGCAGGGGCGGGCCAGGTTTTCAGTGCGTTTCAACACTGCACGGGAAGCCGGCCATGCAAAAACAGCCGTTTTCAGACTGTGTCAGCACGGCATCTGCGGCGGTGCGGCGTGTGTCTGCCTGTCTGTGGCGTCAGTCGGGCGTTGCTGCATGCCAAAGACGCGGGCTGATCAGTCGAGGACGCCGGATCCGGGCAGACATCTGTCTTTGCACGCAACCATTTGGCAGAACAGCCAGGACCAGGAAGAAAGCTCTTTGCAGGTGGACGGTGTCCGGAGCGCGTCAGGATTCCTCCGAGGGGATGTTGCCGTATGGAGCCGGCTTGGTGCGGAAGGGGGCTTCTGTATTTTTGTGGGGCATGCCAGGTGTGCCGTGCCGGCGCGCCGGGGAGAGGAGAAGGAACCATCATGAAAAAACAGCAAAAGCCCCGCATGCAGAGGCTTTTGCTGTCAGCGTGAACGAGTGCGGAACGGCGTGTCCCGCCGGTGAGCATTATGGGCGTGGCGCGGTTTCTGCCGGCGGCATGTCCGGCGTGGGACGTTCCGCGTGCTTTACGGCCAGCAGACCGTCAAGAATGCTCCAGGGGCTTGGCGGGCAGCCGGGAATGAATACGTCAACCGGCAGCAGCGCGGCCGCACCGTTGTGGCATTCCGGACTTTCGCTGAACAGGCCGCCGGAAATGGCACAGGATCCCACGGCAATCACAATGCGGGGTTCGGGCATGGCCTCGTAGGTGTCAAGCAGGGCCTGGCGCATGTTTTCGCTGACCGGCCCGGTGACGACCAGGCCGTCGGCGTGCCGGGGGGACGCCACAAATTCAATGCCGAACTTCCCCAGATCATACACCAGGGTGCCCAGCACGTTGGTGTCTGCCTCACAGGCGTTGCAGCCCCCGGCGCTGACTTCGCGCAGCTTGAGCGAACGGCGGAAGAGTGTGAAATCCCGGAGGGGCATTCTGGAGACAGGCTCGTCGCCCGTGACAATCAGGCCCTCGCGGGAAAACGAGGCCACACGGTGATCCTTTGTGAAGAGGATTTTGCCGGCGGCACAGGCGCGGCTGCAGACCCCGCAAAACAGGCAGCGGCCCATGTCCAGAGCCGGGCCCTGCGGTCCGACGGTCATGGCCCCGGTGGGGCAGGCGTCAAGACAGGCGCGGCAGTCCCCGCAGGGTGACGCCGCAATGGTGGGCCGTCCCAGGTAGCGCGGGGACAGTTCGGGCTGGACGGCGGGATAGTCCAGCGTGCGGTATTGTTGGTGGATTCGTTCTTTGATGATATGAAACATGGCGTTTTCCCGAATCGGCCGGCGGCTGCCGGTTGGTCGTCATCCTTTTTTCTGCCGCGCGCTCACTCCGCCCTGTGGGGCAGGACCGTTGCTGCTCCGGGTGTGGCCGTGCGCAGCCCGGATTCTGCCCCGTATGGGAACGGCGTGTTCTTGCGGCGCGCTACAAATCGTGACCGCAGTACGACAGGTTGAAACTTTTGTTGCACAGGGGGAAGTCCGAAATCTGCTCGTCGCGCAGAGCCATGGCCAGCCCCATCCAGTTATGGAAGGAGGGGTCGACGATTTTATACGCGCGGAACGTGCCTTTGGCGCCGGTAATGCCCACATGGCAGACTTCGCCGCGCCAGCCCTCTGCAATGCCAACCGCACAGCGGTTGGCCGGCAGGGCAGGAATCGAAGAAGTCCCCAGCGCTTCTCCGGGCCGGGTAAAGGGAATGTGGGTCAGCGCCGCGCCGGCCGTTGCGGCCGCGTCGTTGAGTTCAGCGCTGCGCACCCGCGCGCGGGCAAGAACGTCGCCGGAAAGTTCCGTGCGTGGCGTCATGTCGCCCAGGGGCAGATCGTCCACGGGGAAGGTGACGCGCGCGTCGCGCGGCAGGCCGCAGGCGCGCGCCGCCATGCCCACCAGCCCCAGATCTGTGGCTGCCTGTCTGGAGACGCGGCCCGTGCCCGTCAGCCTGGCAAGCACGCTCTGCGAGGCAAACATGATGTCGACCGCGCCGCGAACGTCCCGATAGGCGGCGCGCAGCCGCTTGCCGATGGTCTGGCACAGCTCTGTGTCGACATCCTGCAGCACGCCGCCCGGGCACAGCAGCCCCCGGCCGAAGCGGTTGCCGCACAGCAGGGCGGTCATGTTCAGAAAATCGCCGCGAATGCGCCCGTTCCATGCCGAGGTAGGAAGAAATCCCGTATCGCCGCCGATGGCTCCGAGATCGCCGGTGTGGTTGGCCAGCCGTTCGAGCTCCAAGGCAACCCGGCGGAGAAGCTGGCCGCGCATGGACACGGAAAGGCCTGTCAGACGCTCGATCAGCGTGCAGCAGGCTGTGACGTGTGCGATGCTGGAGTCGCCGGCCACGCATTCCACCAGCGGCAAAAGACGGCGGGCGGGCGCGTTGCGGATGAGCTTTTCAATACCGCGATGCTGGAATCCAAGCTGGATTTCAAGATGCATGACGTTTTCGCCATAGCACTGAAAGCGGAAATGCCCGGGTTCGATGATGCCCGCATGCACAGGGCCCACCGCCACTTCGTGCACCTGGCTGCCCAAAATCCGGTAGTACTGGGTTTCGGCAGGGCCGGGACGGGGGGCGTCTCCCACTTCCGGGGGGCAGTACCGGACCGGCTTGAGCCAGGGATGGCCTTCAGGCCGGATCTGCCACTGCTCGAACAGTTCGCGCTCAAACAGATGTACCTGAGGGCACTGCGGCGTCATGGAGTCAAACGCGGCAAGAGGGGCGGTCCGCATGGCCGCAAGCGTGCGCGTGGCGTCGTCGGCCAGCAGACAGAACAGTCCCACGCCGGAACCGTCTTCCTCGGGCAGGCCAAACAGTGCCAGCACACGCCGGCCTGCCTGAACGGAGGCCACCACAGACGTTGTCAGTTCCTCTGCAGACAGAACCGGAACGTCGTTCAAATCTATTGAGGCTGTATAGCCAAATTCCATGATTAGCCTCCAATCAGCATTGCGCCGCGCGCGAGGAAGGCGGACAGCCATGCGGGAACGTAGATGCCAAGACAAAGCGCCAGCAGGCCCAGGCCAAGCGGCGGCAGGACGCTGAAGGGGGATTCGGGAAGCGTCTGCGGCATATCCCGCGGGCGGGTTCCCTGGACCATGCGCAGCACCGGAATGGACATGCCCACAAAAATGACGGCCAGCGCCAGCAGATAGATTGCGGCCACAGCGGGCGAGCTGTTTTCAAAGATGCCTTTCAGGATCGTGAATTCACTGACAAAAAGGCTAAAGGGCGGGGATCCTACAATGCCAAGGAATCCCGCGGTCCACAAGGCGGCGGTTGTGGGCATGGTCCAGCGCATGCCGCGCACGTCGTAGCTGGAAAAGGTGTGGTAGCGGGTCAGGATGTTGCCGGCCAGCAAAAACAGCATGCTTTTGGTCAGCGAGTGGCAGACCGCATGCAGAAGCGCCCCGAAGACAGCAATGCCGCCAATGCCCACCCCAAGGGCAAGAATGCCCATGTGCTCTACGCTGGAATAGGCCAGCAGACGCTTGTAATGGCCCTGTCCCACGATGAAGACGGCGGCGGTGATCATGGAAAACAACCCGAAAAAGACAAGCAGCGTGCTGCTGAAGTCGCCAAGGTGCGCCGCCAGCAGAATCTGATGGCCCCGGAGAATGCCGAGAAACGCGCAGTTGAGCAGCGCGCCGGACAGCATGGCCGAAATCAGCGAAGGCGCCTGGCTGTGCGCGTCAGGAAGCCAGTTGTGCAGAGGCGCAAGGCCCATTTTGGTGCCGTACCCGACCAGAATGAAGACAAAGGCGGCCTTCAGCCACGGGGCGTGCGGACTGTCCTGCGAGAGCAGCGAGGCCTTGGCAAGAAACACCTTCATCTGATCGAAGGATTCGGGCAGATCCGTGCCGATGCCATAAAACGCCACCGAAAGCAGAATGTTGCCCAAAAGCGCCAGAGCAATGCCGACCGAACAGATCATCAGGTATTTCCAGGTGGCTTCCAGCGAGGCCTGATGCCTGTGAAAATAAATCAGGGGCGCGCTGGACAGCGTCGTAATTTCGATGCCGACCCACAGCGCTCCAAGGTGAGGGGTGGTCGTCACCAGCGTCATGGCCGACAGAAACAGACACAGGCAGGCCGTGAACCGGCGTTCGGGCGCGTTGGTGAAGGGCTGGCCGTTCTGGATGTCGATGCGCTCCTGCTTGTTTTCTTCGTCGCGCAGATAGCCGATGGCGTAAAACGACGCCGCCACGTTCAGCAGGCTGGCCAGGACCAGAAACAGCGCACCCAGCGGATCGGGCGCAAGCAGGCCGCCAAAGGCCTGCGGGGCCTGGCCGGCCTGCACGGCCTGCGCCGTCCACGCAGACAGCGCAAGATGCGCCAGCGCCGTCAGCAGCAGCAGCCCGCGGTACACGGTGGCGTTTTTGAACAGGAGCATGGCCACGCCGGAGCAGAGGGGCAAAAACAGTAACAGTGCAAGCATGGTTCATCAGTCCCTGAGGCTGCAGAAGCGGCCCACGTCAATGGATTCAAAGGTCTTGCTGATATGGTTGATGGCAATGCCCATGACGAAGACCGCCACAAACACGTCGAGCAGGATGGTCAGTTCAAACCAAACGGTTTCTTCGCTCATCAGCGGAATGCCAAGCAGGAAAATCCCGTTTTCGGCAATCAGATAGCCAATGACCTGGGACAGGGCCTTTCTGCGCCCCACAACGAGAATGAGCCCGCAAAACAGGGTCATCAGCGCGGCAGGCAGCAGCAGGGAAGGGAACAGTCCCGGCTGTATGGGCAGACGGCCTTCAAACCAGAGCGAAAAGGCCAGCCCCGCCATGCAGGCCAGGACGGAAAGGCCGCAGCTGAGCCAGGGCTCCACCTGCGGATCGCCGGAAATTTTCCCCAGTGTCCGGCGCAGCAGAATGGGAAACCCTATGCCCTTGATGAGCAGAACGGCAATGGCCAGAAGAAGATGCTCAAAATTGAACTGTTGTGCGCCGGGCAGCATCAGCAGCAGCGCCAGCAGCACCCCCTGCACGGAAACCTGCCGGATCAGCGTGCGCAGACGGCTGACGCCGGCCAGCGCAAGATTGTTGAGCATCAGAAGAATGAGCAGAAACTGGAACAGGGCGGACATGTCGGCTACCTCACCTGTGTCAGAATGAGGGCAAAGGCGGCAAGGGTGCCTGCCATGCCCAGAAACTGGGAAACCCGCGAAAGCTTCAGCCTGGCCATGACGGACTCCACAATGCCGACCAGCACGGCCACAGCGAACACTACGGCAAAATAGCCCGCAATCTGGCACCACAGCACGCCGGCGGGCACAAGCATCCCGGCCAGCAGCGCGGCAAACAGCCACAGTTTGAGCGCCGAACCGTAGAGGATGAAGGCGAGGTTGGGCCCGGAATGGTCAAGAATCATCGCTTCATGAATCATGGTCAGTTCAAGATGGGTGGTGGGATCGTCCACAGGGATGCGGCAGTTTTCCACCAGCAGCAGGATGAACAGCACCGCCGGAATCAGCAGCAGTTCGGCCCTGCCGTGCAGCCAGCCCTGCGCCGGAACGCCGCCGAACATGGTGGACAGGGACAGGTCAAGATTCAGTCCCATGTTGGACGCGGTGCCAATGACGGCCAGAAAGCACAGGAAAAGGACCGGTTCGGCCAGCGCCGAAAAGGCCGCTTCGCGGCTTGCGCCCATGCCTTCAAACGGCGATCCGGTATCAAGCGCGGCCAGAATCATGACAAACCGCCCCAGACCGAGCAGGTAGGCCGCCAGTACAAAATCTCCGGGGCACTGCAGCGGCGAGGCAACGCCGCCCAGCGGCAGCAGGGCCAGAGCGCACAGCGTGGCGGCCAGGCTGAGGGAAGGACCGAGGCGGAACGGCCAGCTGGTTGTGCGGCTGAGGACTTCGCGCTTGGACAGCAGCTTGGCAATGTCAAAATACAGTTGCAGCACCGGCTTGCCGTGCCGTCCGGCAACCCTGGCCTTGATCCGGTTGATGATGCCGGAAAGCAGCGGAGCGAGCGCCAGAGCCAGCACAAACTGGATGGCGTACAACAGAGGAGAAGATGCGTTCATGCGTGCAGCCCCCAGATCAGAAGCGCGACCACCGTGGCCAGGATGTAGAGGATATACAGATGAATTTTGCCGTGCTGGACGATTTTGAGCGCGTTGCAGGCGCGTTCCACGCCTTCAAACAGCGGGGTGAACAGGTGCGTGCGCAGCCTGTCCGGCGCAGAAAGCACAAACTGGCCGTGTTGGGGGAAATAGCTGTCATCGCGCTGCCTGCTGGCTTTCAGTCCCATGGCAGAAGAAAACAGCTTGGCCGTAGGTTCGGAGAACGAGGCGTCGGTGTACTGGATGCGCGGCGTGGCGAACTGGTAGCCGCAGCCCCATGTGGAGGCCGGACGGACAGGGCTGTTGCCAAGCCGTCTTCTGCGCAGCAGGACAAAAAGCAGCGTCAGGGCCGCACAGGCAAGGCCAAGAACGGTTGTGGTGGAAAGCGCTGCCCCGCAGCTGGCAATGCCCGCCTCTGCCTGGGCGCGCTGGGCAAGCGGCAGCCGCAAAATATCAAGGGCAGTGTCAGCCACGTTGGCAAACAGCAGCGGCGCGGCAAGCCCCACCACCACGCAGACCAGGGCGGGAATGCACAAGGGCAGCAGCGTGGGCCAGGCGGGGGAGACTGCCGAGGCGGCAAAGCCTGTCCGCGGCTCGCCAAGAAAACTGGTTCCATAGGCTTTGGAATAGGTGGCGGCGGCCAGGCCGCTGATCAGGGCAAGCCCTGTCAGGGCCGTGAACAGGCCCAGCTGATTTTCGACACCGGCCAGCGCCGTGCCTTTGACAAGCGACAAAATCAGCACCAGTTCGCCGGCAAAGCCGTTGAGCGGCGGCAGGCAGGCAATGGCAACGGCGCCAAGGGCAAACAGCCAGCCCACCATGGGCAGGCGCTTTTGCAGGCCGCCCAGCTGATCCATGCGCACCGTGCCCACAGCGTGCAGGATTTCGCCGGCGCACAGGAACAGCAGCGCCTTGAACGCCGCATGGTTCAGCATGTGGAGCAGGGATCCGGCAAAGCCCAGGACGGCAATCCAGGCGTTGTCCGAGGCAATGCCGATAAGTCCGATGCCCGTGCCCATGAGCATGAGCCCCATGTTTTCCACGCTGGAATAGGCGAGCATCCGTTTGAGATGGGTCTGGGCCATGGCCTTCAGAATGCCCATGATGCCCGTGGCAAGGCCAAGGAACAGCAGCAGCCAGCCCCACCATGCGGGGAATGTGTGGTGCGGTCCGAAAAAGTCCAGCGAGCGGATGATGCCATACAGGCCGGCGTTGATCATGGCGCCGGAAAGCAGCGCTGAAACATGGCTGGGCGCGGCGGGATGCGCTTCAGGCAGCCAGACGTGCAGGGGCGCCAGGCCGGCTTTGGCCCCGAAACCAAGCACGGCAAGGACAAACAGAACCGGCGTGCAGCGTCCGGGCAGCAGCGTCGACAGATACGCAAAGGACGTGTCTCCGCCCTGCTGCCAGAGCAGCGCAAAAAACGCAATGAGCAGTACCGCGCCCAGATGCGCCGCAATGAGATACACCCAGGAGGCGTCGCGGACGAGCCTGTCGCCGTCGTTGAAGTCGATGAGGAAGAAGGGAGCCAGGGACATGATTTCCCAGGCAATCATGAACATGACGGCGTCACGGGACGTCATGACAAGCGCCATGCCAAGCAGAAGCAGCAGATAGAAGAACCAGTGCGCCCCGAGGTTGTGCGTTCCCGGGTCGGTGTGGCGCAGGGAAATGCCCCCTGCCAGTGCGCAGACGGCTCCCAGGCCGAAGACGGGCAGCAGAAACAGCCTGGTCAGCAAATCCAGGCCCAGGACACAGGAGCCGATGGGCAGCCCCCAGGGCAGTGTCAGCGTGGCGGCGGCGCTCCAGTCGCCCCCGGCCGCGGCATACAGCCCCAGAAGACAGCCGGTTACGGCCCCCGCGGGGCCGGCAATGTTGGCCGCGCGGGTTGTGCGGGCGGTAACCGGCAACAGGGCAATGCCCCCTGTGAGGATGGCAGAACAGCCAAGCAGCAGGAGTGAGACAAGCAGGCAAACCATGGTTTCCTCGTTGCGATTGCGGGTCAAAATACTTGCCCGTTAGAACAGGTTGCCTTGCAATGCGGCCATGCTTCACAGGGCGCGCTGTCCCGCGCCCGGGACACAGGCGTCCGTTTCTGCAGCCGGCGGCGCAGCCCGCAGTGCAGCATTTCGGACGGTGTGCGCTGTGCCAGAGCGTATGCTGGCAGGCGCAAACGCTCCGGCTCAAGACGCAGAGGCGCGTCGCGTTCGCCATAACGGACAGCATGGGCATGGAAGGCAGCCAGGGTTTGTGGCTGTCTGCTCTAAGGGTAAGACTGCGAAGTATTATGTCAAAAATAAAATTTTGCAAGGGGCGCAACGCGGGCTGATCTGAAGAAAACTGCCTGTCCGGATCGGCCGGCCCGCGGCCAGGAGAAGGAACCGCACGCCGCATGCAGGCGGGCAGGGTGCCTTGTGCCGGGAAACAACAGCAGAAGGACACTGAAAAAGATGCGGGAGGCCTCAGACCTCCATCCGGTTTGTGTGCAGAGCCGCGGAGGCAAAAGACAAGGGAAGGACGCGTTGCGTCAGGGAGAGGGGCTGCCCCGGGCCGAGCCTTGCCGGTCAAACGCCTCAAGAGCCGGACCGGCCGCAGGCACAGGCGGCTGCAGAAAACAAAAATTGTGCGGGGAGCCCGCCGCCGGGCTACTCGCCGTCTTCCAGAATGCGGTGCAGGGTTGAGGCGCTGATGGCCAGACTGCGCGCGGCCTGGGCTTTGTCTCCGCCGCACTCGCGCAGAACGTTGCGCAAAACGCACTGCCTGAACTGCCGCAGGCGGTGTTTCATGGTTCCTGAGCCTAGCGCGTCAGAGGCGGTGTGCATGCCGGCAGCAGGCTCCAGCTGTTCGTACTCGGCAAGCAGCTCTTCAAACAGCGCCGGATCCGCCCGCGTGCCTTCCAGCAGAGACAGATAACCGCCCACAAAGCTGAGCAGTTCGCGGACGTTGCCAGGCCAGGCGGACTGTCTCAGACGTTGCAGCATGGCGGGGGTCAGAACGGAAGGTTTGTGGCCGTGGGCCCTGAACAGTTTGTCAAGCAGAAGCGGGATGTCTTCGGTGTGTTGCCGCAAGGGGGGGATCTGGATCGTAAAGCCCACAAGACGGTAATAGAGATTCATGCGGAATTTGTCGGTCTGCACCAGTTCTTTCAGCGACTTGTGGGACGCACTCAGCACCCGCACGTCAACGCGCACAAGCCTGTCGCCGCCAATGCGCATGACTTCCTTGGCTTCAAGAACGCGCAACAGGCGGAGCTGGACGGCATGGCTCATTTCTCCAATTTCATCAAGAAACAGGGTGCCTCTGTCGGCAAGTTCAAACAGTCCGGGCTTGCCTTCCTTTCTGGCCCCTGTGAACGCGCCGCCTTCATAGCCGAACAGTTCGCTTTCCAACAGCGGTTCGGGCAGCGCCGCACAGTTGATGGCAACAAAGGGGTGGCTGTGGCGCGGGCTTTCGGCATGCAGCGCATGGGCCACAAGCTCTTTGCCGGTTCCTGACTCCCCTGTGATGAAAACGGCAGTGTCCGTAGCGGCGTACCGGCGGATTTTCTGCCGCAGCCGCAGAATATGCGGATTTTTGCCTTTGATGTCGTCACAGCCGTAGCGGGCCACAAACCCTTTGGCATACAGCTCATCACCGATTTTGCGATTGATTTTTGCAGTTGTGTCACGTCATGCATGAAGCTGACGGCACCCTCGCCGCCTTCAAGGCGGGACAGGGGAAACGTGTTGACAAGCAGGCGCTCGTCGCCAATGTCAACCAGCGTGTCGATCCTCGCCTCTCCGTCCTTAAGGGCGGCGTCCAGAAACAGCGCGTTGTAATGCCTGGCGAGGCTGTCGTCTTTGGGCGCCTTGAGCAGCCTGCGGGCCTGCGCGTTGCAGAAAAGCAGCTGCCGCCGGTTGCCGATGCAGATGACGCCCTCTTTGACGTGCTGCATGACTTCCACAAGATCCGCAGCGTGCTGGGCTTCAAGACGCCGGCTTTCGGCGATCGTGACGGCGCGTTCCAGGGCGTTGCGGATGCTGCGCGGGTGCGGCGTATCCAGAAAAGTCTGCCCGCCAAAGGCCAGCATGATGCTGAGCGTCACCCCGCCGCCCACCGCCACTCGGCCCCCCTGATTGAACAGAAACCGCATTTTGCGGGACATCTCTTCTTCGCTGCGGTAGCTGACCAGGTGGATTTTGATGTCCAAAAGCCGTTCCATCAGGGCCGTATCGCGCATTTCCTCCTCATGGGCGGTAAGCATGACGGTCCGGCTTTGTTCGCGAGCCTTGAGCAGCGCCTTGATAAGGTCAATGTCGGAACGTTCGATGAATACGGTGACGTGACTGAACGCCTTAAAAATCTGGTACCGGCAATGACCGTGGCAGAGCAGGACCTCGCAGCCGCTGTCAAGCAGCGCCCTGGCGTTGTCGACCGCAGAGTCCATATCTGTCACTACGGTCTGAACGGCATATCCTGCGCGCTGGGCCTCGCGCTGGACGATCTGAGCCACCTCCTGTGAATGGACCAGAGCGGCAAACCGATAGCACTTCATAGGCCCGTTCTCCTGCTGTTTGTAAGGTGTGACAACGTGAAAGGGCTTGTGCCGGACGCCGTGTGCCGTCAGGCCCTCTTACTATGCGCTCAATGGTGCTGATTGTCAAAAAAGGAAAATGACTCACACAAAAAATTGTTAAAAATCAACTCAAAATTTTATATTTGAAGTAATTTTTTTAAAAATGAAAACAATAGAGCGTGCAGGGGAGCAGCCGATAACAAAAAAATGATATTTTTTAGCGCGTTAGTGCTATAATTGAAAAATGGCATGCTATTTGCTTAATTTTGCAAAACATTTTCTATGAACTTGCGCCATCGTATGGCGGGCATCTGGGTACGGCGGCAGACCGCACTGTCAGGGGGAATGCGGAGCGAGCCGGGCCGCCCAGGCCGATTACCGTTTATCATGACAAGGAACTTATCGAGGATCTCAGCGCCAAGCTGGCTCGCTGGCGCGAATGCGGCGCAACGGGCTTCACGCTGAAGACCGGTTCCTATGGCATGGCGGATCTTGCGTTGGCCATCAAGGTCGCCACTGTCCTCAAGATGGACTTGCTGACGATTGACGGTTCCGGCGGCGGAACGGGCATGAGCCCGCCAGAAATGATGGATGTGTGGGGGGTGCCTTCCATCCTGCTGCACGCCAAGGCGTACGAATACGCTTCGCTGCTGGCCAGCCACGGGCAGAAGGTTGTGGATATCGCCCTGGGTGGCGGGCTTGCCAAGACCTCACAGATCTTTAAGGCGCTGGCGCTGGGCTCGCCGTTTGTAAAGACCGTCTGCATGTCGCGCGCATTCATGATACCGGCTTTCCTCGGTTGCAATATCGAAGGAGCCCTGCATCCCGAACGGCGCAAGGAAGTCAACGGTTCATGGGACGCGCTGCCCAAGTTCATCGCGGATCTGGGCGTCACGCCGGAAAGCATCTTTGCCGGCTATCACGCTCTTGAACTGCGTCTTGGCAAGGAAACAATGAAAGAGCTGCCCTATGGCGCCATTGCCACCTGGACCATGTGCGATCGTCTTGGCGCGGGGTTGCAGCATCTGATGGGAGCGGCCCGCCGGTTTACGATTGCCGACATCACCCGTGACGACATCGCGTCTGCAAATCGCGAAACCGAGCGCGAAACGGGCATTCCGTTCATCACCGATCGTCAGGACGAAACGGCAAGGCGCATTCTGCTTTCTTAGCATTCTCTGCTGCCGCAAGAGTGCGCTTTTATTCCAGGGTCATGCTGCCGCAACAGCATGGCCCTGTTTTTTTACCCAGGCATGCCCGGCCTGCACGTGTCCCGCACACAGCGCCGGGGCGCGGCAACAGGCGTTCACAAGGCGTTGAGCCTCTGCGCACGGTGATATGGAACGTGATGCTTGCGCCGCCGCACGGTTGCGGCGTGTTTCCGGTGGCCGTTTGAACGCTGCCGGGCAATCCGGAGAGCAGGGCGCACGGCCGTGCATGACGTTTGCCGCGTCAGCCGGATGCCGGGGAAACGACGTTTTTTCCTGGCAGGAACGGATCCGGCGGTTTGTTTCACAGGCGGAGGCGGGCCGCCGTCCTCTTGTCGTGCCGGGCTGGCAGGCTGTGAGGATTCTGCGAAAGAGCCCTGCAGAAAGAAAATGAGCCGGGAAAGAAGCGTTCACCTCTTTTTTTCAGAGGAGGTTGCTTGCGTTTCCCGGCGCAAAAGACGGGTTATCTGCCCCGCAGCCTTTCAGTGCCGCTCTGCGCCAGCGGGGGCGCGGGCGCTATGGGCGGCTCTGGCTGGCTGCCGTGTCGTAGACCTTGCTGAACTGGTAGGGAACCGAGGCAAACGTGCTGTGCGCGGCAAGCCGCCAGCGGTAGTTGTCGGTAGAGTTGCGCGGGCAGTAGACAAAGGTCATGCGGGTGACATCGCCGGCGCTGATGATGCTTTCGGGCGTCACTTCGACGATTTCTTCGGGCATGAAGGGGCATCCGGGGCAGATGTCGGCCGTGCGCGGTTCGACTTCCAAAAGGTACCGCGCGACGTGCCTGGCCGAACCTGTCAGGTCTGCGGTCACAGACAGGCAGTTTCGTGGGGTGCCGTTTTCAACAGATACGAACGTTTCGCCTTTGGCCGCCTTCCAGGCAAAAAGGTTGCGGGCGTCCTGCGGGACGGGCAGTTCCTTTTTGCCGCAGGCAATGACCAGGGAGGCAGCGAGCAGGGTCAGCAGGATAGTCAGGCGTTTCATGATTTTCCCCAGAGAGTTTTCCATTCCACCAGTCGGTTGAGCGCCTCGATGGGAGTCAGGGTTTCGGGATTGAGATCGCGCAGGGCCACAAGCAGGGGATGCTCGACAGGTTCGGGTTGTGCCGGCTCCGGCGCCGGAGGCTGCGGGGCCGTCAGACCTGGCAGCAGCGTGGGGATGGCCACGCGTGCAGGGGCGGAACCGTCCTTTTTTTGTTCGAGCCGGGCAAGGATTTCTCTGGCGCGCTGCACCACCGGCTGGGGCACGCCGGCCAGCCGGGCGACCTCGATGCCATAGCTGCGATCCGAGGGGCCGGGAACGAGCCGGCGCAGGAACACGATTTCGTCTCCCCGTTCCTGAATGGCAATATTCATGGTGTGCACGCCGGGAACTTTGCCTTCGAGACTTGTCAGCTCGTGGTAATGGGTCGCAAACAGTGTCCTGATGTCGCCTCCGGCCCGTCTGGCCAGATCTTCGACAACAGCCCAGGCCAGCGCCAGGCCGTCGAAAGTGCTGGTGCCGCGCCCGATTTCGTCCAGGATGACCAGGCTCCGTTTGGTGGCCTGGCGGAGAATGCGCGCGGTTTCCATCATTTCGACCATGAAGGTGCTCTGTCCCTGGGCGAGGTTGTCGGAAGCGCCCACGCGGGAAAAAATGCGGTCGCACAGGCCAAGGCGCGCCTCACGGGCGGGCACAAAGGAGCCCATTTGCGCAAGCAGGCAGATGAGCGCGGTCTGGCGCAGGACGGTCGACTTGCCGGCCATGTTGGGGCCGGTGACAAGCAGCAGCCGGCGCTTGTCGTCCATGTGCAGGTCGTTGGGAATGAAGGCCGTTTCGCCGATGATGGCTTCAACGACCGGGTGACGGCCCTCGACGATGTGCAGTTCCCGGGAGTCGTCGAGCTGCGGGCGGACCCAGTGCCGCCGGGCTGCGGCTTCGGCCAGGGCCTGCCAGAAATCCAGCTGGGCCATGAGCTGGGCCATGAGCATAAGGCGCGGCCGCTCTTTGGACACGGTTTCGCGCAGCTGCTGGAACAGCTTGTACTCGAGGCTTTTGCGCCGATCGGCCGCGGAGGTTAGTTTTTGCTCCAGGGCGCTGAGTTCCGGCGTGGTGAAGCGTTCGCCGTTGGCCAGTGTCTGGCGGCGCACAAAGTGCTCGGGCACGACGCCGCCGGACGCCTTGGACAGCTCGAAATAGTAGCCGAACACCCGGTTATAGCCCATTTTGAGCTTGGGCAGGGTGCGCCTTTCTGCAGCAAGCAGGTCGTTAAGGCGGCTTTCGCCGTGCTCCACCAGATCGAGCAGTTCGTCAAGCTCGGCGTTGTAGCCGCTTTTGAACAAACCGCCTTCGGTGATCTGGGGCGGGGGACTGTCAACCAGCGCCTTGTCGAGGAGACTGGCAAGATCGTCGAGGTTGTCCCAGGTGTTGAGCAGCCTGTGCACAGCAACGGGCACCGTGTCAAAGTGCAGGTTTTCGGCGGAAGGGAGCCCGTCGGACGGGCCGGCAAGCGCGGCGCGCACTGCCGGCAGTGCGGCAAGGCTCAACCGGAGAGCGCAGAAGTCCTGCGGGGTTGCGCGGTTGAGTGAAACCCGCGTGGACAGCCGTTCCATGTCGTATACGCCATGCAGCGCTGCCGAAAGACGTTCGCGCGTTGTTTCGTCGTCCACAAGCCAGGCAACGGCGTCCTGCGTGGCGGTGATGAGCGACAGATCCCGCCAGGGGTTGCGCAGCCGCTCCTCAAGAAGCCTGCCGCCCATGGGCGTGCTGGTATAATCCAGAACCTGACGCAGGGTCCCCACGCCCCGGCGGCCATCGAGACGGCGGAACAGTTCGAGGTTGCGCTCGGTAATTTCGTCGATAATCAGATAGCGCCCGGTATCCAGGGGCGAAAACGGCGCGAGATGTTTTGAAGCCTGCATCTGCGTCTGCTCCAGATAGGCGAGCAGCGCGCCGCAGGCGCGCAGCAGATCCGGGCGTTTGTCGAGGCCGAGCGCTGCCAGTTCGCACACCCCCTGGGCAGCAAGCAGGCGCTGCTCGGCACGTCTGGCGTCAAAGTGCGTTTTGGCGGGCAGGCGCACAAGCTGGATTTCGTCGTCGCGCTCCAACGTCTTGGGCAGCACCAGGCCCTCGGGCACGAGCAGCTCGCGGGGCGCCATCTTGAGCGTCCACTGCCACAGTTCTGCCGCCTTTTTGGTCTGAATGCCCGACCATTCGCCTGTGGAGACGTCGGCCCAGGCCACGGCGCCCCCCTGCGTTTCGGGGTCAAGCCAGACCGCGGCCAGGTAAGAATGCCCCTTGGCCTCAAGGCTTCCGTCTTCAATGGTCGTGCCCGCAGTGACCACGCGGGTGACGGCCCGTTCGACCAGCCCCTTGGCTTCGCGCGGGTCCTGCATCTGATCGCAGAACGCCACGGCGTAGCCCTTGTTGACCAGCTGATTGGCATAGCTTTGCGCCGCGTGCCAGGGCACCCCGCACATGGCCGTGGGCTGGGCGGCGTGCGGGTTGCGGGAGGTCAGGGCAATTTGCAGTTCCCGCGACGCGATTTCGGCATCTTCAAAAAACAGTTCGTAAAAGTCTCCCATGCGGAAGAACAGCAGTGCGCCCGGATACTCCTTTTTGATGCGCAGATACTGTTCCAGCATGGGTGTAAGCCGCAGATCGCCCTTGGGCTCGGAAGATGGTGCAGGCGGTTGCGAAGTTTCGGAGGCAGGCAGCAGGCTGGTCATCGCGTTTCCCATAAAACAGAAAGGGGGCCCTTCGTGCCGGATGCCGGAAAGGCCTCTCCCTCAGACTGAAAGGGACAGCGGCAGGCTCGCCGGAGGCGGAACCCTGACGCTGTCCGTCCAAAAAACCGTTTGCCGTTGAAAGAGCCGCTTCAACGCGTGGCAGTTCCGGCGCGCTACGCTTCTGCTGCCATAAAACCCGCTTGGGAAGCGGCGTGCCTCAGGCGTTTTTGGCGTTGGCCTGTTCGGCCTGGGCAAGACGCGCTTCGGTATCCTTCAGCGTGCTCTTGAGCGTGGCGATCTCGGCATTCAGTTCGGCAATTTTGTCGAGCAGTTCCTTGCTCTTCTGCGCGTCGGCGTCCTTTGTCTTGCGGGCGCGGTTCAGATCCTTTTCAAGACCGTTGGAGCGCATGCGGCACAGGCTGAGCCGCGTGGAGAGCGAAAGCCTGTCCCAGACAAGCATGAGCAGCGTGATGATCGAGCCCAGCAGGAAGCAGGCAAGCAGCATGAAGTAGCAAGGAATGGGCTGTTCGGTGGAAATGGGCGGGAAAATGCGCAAATCCAACTTCAGGGGAAGCTTATAGGAAAAGGCGCCCTGATTGTCCACAAAGAACAGCGTTACCAGGAAAAACAACAGTATCATCAGTAATACTTTCAGATAGCGCATGGAGGACTCCTTCAAAGGTTTTAACAGGCGGTCTTTTTGTAATGCCGTTTGATGCTGCATCCGCCGTGGACGTGACATTTTCCTTTTTGTCCCAGGCGGTCTTTTGCCATTTTACACTGTGTCTTTCTTAGTACACGGCAACCGGCCCGGATGCAAGCCCCGGAGCTGTGCGGCGCCTGCCGGTGCCGCCAGGGCAGCGGCGTGCCGGCGGGCCAGTGCAACAAGCGCTTCCCTGTCCCCGGCCAGGCCGTCGATCCAGGCGGTGCAGAGGCAGCGCAGAATCTGGCCGCAGGCAATCCCTGAGGGAACCCCCAGGGCCAGCACGTCGCCGCCGGAAAGCGGCATGCTCCGGCCTCGTTCGAGCGCGCATGCCATGAGGTTCCGCGCCGATTCGCCGGCTGTCGCGGCCAGCAGGCACAGTCCTTCCGGCGGCAGTGAGGCAATGAGCGCATACAGAGCGCTGAGGCGGGGCGCAGGCGACGCCAGCTGCGCGGCCAGTTCTGCCGTACAGCCGGCCAGCGCCGTCAGTGTTTTGCGGACCCCCCGCAGTTCCGGAGCCGAAAGCCCCAGCCGGCGGGCCGCTTCAGGCAGAGCGTCGGGAGGGCAGCCGTACAGCAGCGCATAGGCCACAAGCAGGCAGGGATCGGCAGCAGTCTGCCAGGGCGCGGGCGGGGCAGAAGAAAGCATGCGGCCTGCAAGACGCAGGCAGGTGGCGTCAGGCGTCAGCGCCGGATGGATTGCGGCAAAGACGCCCCACACGCCAAGACGGACAAGGCTGGCGGCCGGATCGCGTTCTTCGGCGACAAGCGCCAGTTCATGCCTGATCCGCGTTCCAGAGACGCGGCGCAGCGCAGGCAGGGCCCGCACAAGCTGCGCAAACGTCCCGGCGTCCAGGGTCAGATTGTACCGGGCGGCAAAGCGGGCCGCCCGGAACATCCTGGTGGGGTCGTCTTCAAAACTGCGGTCGTGCAGCACGCGGAGCCGCCTGTCTGCCAGATCCTTCTGCCCGCCAAAGGGATCAAGCAGCTGGCCGGCATAAGGCGGATCAAGCCTGATCGCCATGGCGTTGATCGTAAAGTCGCGCCGGGCCAGATCCTGTTCCAGCAAAGCAGGACTGACAAGGGGCAGTGCGCCCGCAGCAAGATAGCGTTCTGTGCGTGCGGTGGCCACGTCCATGTGCTGTGGCGTTCCGTCAGGCGAGATCCAGTCGACGCGCGCCGTCAGAAACGCGGCGTGCTTGCGCAGCGTGCCGTGCAAATCCAGCGCCAGCAGACCGGCAAAGGCGGGGCCGTCTCCTTCAACCAGCACGTCAAGTTCTGCATCCGGAGCCAGGGGCGTGCCGAACAGCAGATCCCGCACAGCGCCTCCTACAAGGGCCACGCGCAGACGGTTCCGGCCGGCCAGCGCGCCGATCCGCTCTGTCAGCCGCCGCAGCGGGGCGGGCAGCGCCTCCAGGGCATGGAACGCGGACACGGTCAGGCAAGACGGCTCTGGGCCTGTTTGAGCACGCCAAAGGTCTCAGCGGCCAGTTGACGGCAGGTTTCGTCGGGGTCGTTGTCCATGCCCAGGCGCAGAGCCCGGTAGGCCAGCCCGCCCAGCGAGGCGATTTCCGGCAGATCCGGCCACGCTTCGATCAGCGTGCGGACAGCGCGGTAACAGGAGCGCCGGAGCGGCGCATGATCACAGAAGTTGTCGTTATGCCCCGTGTCGAGGATGTAGGAAATGAGCACCCGCCCGTACGTTTCGGCCAGACCGCGGTGCGCGGCGAGAATGGCGCCGAAGGCCTCGGGAATCCCCCAGCCGATATTGCCCGATTCTTCGTTCATGTGCCACATAAGCCGGCGCATGAACGTCCGGGCGGTTTCTTCTTCTCCGGGGGTGTTCATCAGGCGGCTGACATGACGGCCCAGCAGCTCTGCCGCGCGGGAGGTGGCAGGTTCGCCCAGCGGCAGGCAGGCCAGCAGCGGATTGATGACGGTTTTGGGCGGCAGCTCGTCAAGCGACGCGGCATGCTGCCGCCAGTCGTCGCGGTACAGCCATTCGCGAAGCTGCAGTTTTGTCTGACGGAATCTGGACATATGGATTGACCTTGTGCGGCAGGCACAGCAAAACGGTTTCTTTTTGGATGCAAAAACCCCGGGGAGCGTCTCAGGCGGCGCACCGTCTGCAGCACGGCGGCAGGCTCTGCCTGACAGCCGGAACTGCCCGGAAGCGTCACAACGTCTGGCTGCAGGCCAGAGCTTTGGGGATCTGGTCGGCGATGTCAACGGCCGTGTTGCCGCGCCGGGCAAAGGCGTCGCGCAGAAAATGTCCGGCCATGGCGTGCAGGCACACGGCGGCGCAGGCTGCCTTGCACGGGTCGACACCCTGGGCAATCAGCGCGCCGACACAGCCGGCCAGCACGTCCCCGGAACCGCCAACAGCCAGGTTGGGTTCATCCCAGCCGGAAACATATATGGGTTTTCCGGCACTGGCAATGAGCGTTCCCGCGCCTTTCAGAACCCAGATTGCCGGCGAACGCTCCATCAGGGCGCGCACGGCGCCGACACGGTCTTGCTGAACGGCGGCCGTGTCGCAGTCGAGCTTTTGTGCGGCCTCGCCGGGATGGGGCGTCAGCACGTCCGTGGGCCGGAGCCGGGCAAGCGCGCTGGAAGACAGCGAAACAAGCCCGTCGGCATCGATGACCGCGTGCGGCCGGTCCGGCAGAGCAAGCAGCGCGTCCAGCAGCGCGCTGACGCCGGGATCGCGGCCCATGCCCGGGCCGATGACCAGTGCGGAGCTGCGCCGTACCGCCGGAGTCAGATCGTCCAGCTGGGCGGGGCTCCAGACGCCGCCAGGCAGGGCAAGGCGCATGAGGGTCGGATCGTCGCCCATGCGGGCCAGAGCCTGTTCCGGCGCTGCCAGCGTGATCAGGCCCGCGCCGGCCCGGGCCGCGCCCCGGGCAGCCAGCTGCGGGGCCCCCGCATAGCGCGCGCACCCGCCAACAATCAGCACATGTCCGGCTTTTCCTTTGTGCGTGTAGTGCGCCGGATCGGGCAGCACGCGCACGTCATCCGGCGTCAGACGCATGAACGAAGGCGGAAAGGCCGCGCGCACACACCGGGGAATGCCGATGTCGCGCACCAGCAGTTCGCCCACAAAGGGGGTCGCCTGGGGAAGGACCAGCCCCGGCTTGGCCGCTTCAAAAGTGACGGTGAGCGCCGCCCGGACGGCTTCAGGGCCCGGCAGGCCGGTAAGGCCCGAGAGCCCCGAGGGAATGTCGATGGCCACAACGGGCGTTTTTGCGGCCAGCTCGTTGACAGCCCGGACACAGGAGAGCTCCAGCGGACGGAGCGCGCCGCCAAAGCCCGTGCCAAGCAGTCCGTCGACAAGCAGATCGGGGACTGTCTGGCGGAACGTGTGCAGCCAGCGCCTGACAGGCAGAAACGGGACGCCGCAGCGCCGGGCCAGACGCAGATACCGCCCTGCATCCCCCCTGGCTGCTCCCAGAGGACGCGTATGGATGACCAGTGGGCGGGCGCCCTCGTCCAGCAGATGGCGGGCCAGACAGGCCGCATCGCCGCCGTTGTTGCCGCCGCCCATGAGCAGCAGGATCCGTTTTTCCCGCAGAGGGGCAAAGCGCTGCCGCAACACATGCAGAAGTTCCCGGGCAGCGTTTTCCATCAACACGCTGCCAGCCAGGCCAAGCCGGATGGTTTCCCTGTCCCAGACAGCCATTTCGGCGGGAGTGGGCAAAGCGTCGGACATCGTATTCTCCTGAAAGGCCGCGGTTTCGCGCGGGTGAAGGGCCGGCCGCCGCAACAGGCTGGCAGCGGGACGGTGCGGCAACCGTTCGTGGGTCGGGCAGGGTCCTGACCTGGCCTTCAAAGCCGTTGTGTTCAACCTTTGGCAGGCACCGGTGTGCCTGTTGGCCGGATGCGCCGCGCCGCAACGGCACCACGCGGCAGCCGGCATCCCCTTGCCGGGCGTGGCTGGCGGCAGGCCTGCCCCAAAAACACCGGCAACAGGGCAGCGGGACGGTGCTGGGAAGGCTTTTGCAGAAAGGCCGCGGCAGCTGCCGTTTGGCAAAGCCGGTCCGTGCGCCGCCGCGTCCGTCCGCAGCGGGCCGCTGCACGTCATGCCGGAAAGCTTGCCCTATCCCGCGCCAGGTTGCAAGGCGCTGCAGGGCAGAGAGCGTTTGCCTGCCCCTTGCGCTGTATGGACAACATGCAGGAACCCTCACCGCGGCTGGGCAGGAACCGGCCGGGCCTTCCGGGCGGGCAGAAACGCGCCGCGCACCCCTGTGACAAGCCGCCCGTGCGGCCTGGATGGCCTGCCGCGCGTCCGGGGCAGCGCGCCGCGCAAACATCCAGATGCTGCATAACAGAAAAGGGAGTCACGATGTGTATCGTAACTCCCTAAATTCCTGGTCGGGATGAGAGGGTTTGAACCTCCGGCCCCTTGAACCCCATTCAAGTGCGCTCCCAGACTGCGCTACATCCCGTCCGACCAGTGAATTGATAGCCCTATCGGCTCAGGCTGTCAACGTTTTTTTTATATTTTTTTTGATCTGCGGTCTGCCTTTAATTTTGTTG
>DVMI01000064.1 GCA_018715085.1 Candidatus Avidesulfovibrio excrementigallinarum
TATGTTCATGAAGAGATGTTTCGCTCCTCTCTTCCCTCACACAAGCAGCGGTTTTTGGGGAAGATGGGGGGAGCTTGAGGGGGAAGAACCTCTTTTTGCCGCAAGCAAAAGGGGGGTCTTCCCCCTCAAAAACGTAATGGGTTTTGATCTACTCCATACCGGCCCGCGCGAGGGAGGCGGGAACGAACCAGAGAACGGCCAGCGGGAACAGGGTTTGCCGGGGATCTTCGTACCGTGCCCGCAGGTGGCGGCTTTCTTCGGCTTTTTCGCCGGGGATGCGGCGCAGGCGCTCTTTCAGCACCGCGACATCAGCCTGGAAGGCTTCGCGCTCTTCATTATCGAACAGCGAAAGCTGTTGCGGCGTCCGCATGGCATCAAGCTGGGCGCGGATGGCGACAGCCAGTTCGTCCATGATGGCCTCGAACCGGGCGACTTCTTCATTTGCCCGGCGTTCCATGCGGCTGGCCAGCGTTTTCAGCCGCTCATCGCAGCGGGCTTGCAGCGCCTGATAGAGTGCGGGGGCCGTGCGCGGCCACAGATTGTCGCGCAGGCGTTCCTCCAGTTCCTCACGGCGCGGCATGGAGGGCTGCTGCATGGCATTGTTCCAGAAGATTTCCAACTCCTGAACGCCCATGCGGGAAAAGCGGCTGTTGCGGATGCGCCCACCGGCCATGATCATTTCCTCGAAAATACGCTGACTGGTGCCGCCGACGACGATGATGCGGCCGAGAGCCACCACGACGGGGTCCGCCAGAAAGGATGAGGGCACGATATGGCAGGCCACGCGATGCAGACGGCTATCCTGGTCGGAGGTCCAGAGCTGTGCCCGCAGCAGGCGGAGGCTCATACGCACGAGCCGGTGATTGAGATGGGCCAGCACGACATCATCCCTGCCGGCGGCCTCGTCACTACTGAAGACGATGGGGCGCGGCGCGCCGGTGTAGGGATGGGCATTGCCTTCCAGACAGCGCGCCCATGCGCCGCTGAAGGGCGGGATCCTGAAGGCGTGGCCGTCGGGGATGCCCTCGACATGCACTGGTTCCAGCGGCGGCTGGTGTGCCAGGCGCAGGGCCACATCCACGGTATGGCGCACATGGGCGGGCGTCAGCAGGAGAGCTTGCCGCGTGTGTTCCATTTTTGCATGGACATCGTCCAGAATGCGGCGCAGGTCACGATCCAGTTGCAGGCAACGGCGGGCGGCCCGGGCTTCGGCCTCGGCACGGCTCGTATCCAGAGAGCGGGAAACGGCGCCATCGGCAAGCATGGCCTTTTCCACCTGTTCGGCAATGACGGGGCCGACCTTGCCGAGGTCCTGCCGGATGTTCTCGACCTTGTGAACCACACGATGGAGGAATTCGAGATCATCGCGCAACACGTCGCCTTCCACCGCCGAAGCATCAAAATTGGCGGGCACAAAGTGGAAGATGTCCACTGTCGGAGCCTGCTGCCCGTGGCGGTCGACGCGGCCGTTGCGCTGCTCCAGCCGGCTAGGATTCCACGGAATTTCGTAATGCAGCAGGCGCGAGCAGTGATTTTGCAGGTTGATGCCTTCCGAAGCGGCGTCCGTTCCCAGCAGGATGCGTACCGGCGAGGCGGACGGCGAGGCCTGAAAGGCGGCCTTGGCCATTTCCCGATCCTGCGGCGAAACCAGGCCGTTCAGGCAGATCAGCCGATCGCCGCCGAAACCTGCCCGTGTTATCAGTTCGGCAAGATAAGACTGCGTGTCGAGATACTCGGTAAAGATGACGACGCGCGTATCCGTCCAGACGCCGCCGGGGCAGAGCGTTTCCCGCAGCCAGTCAAGCAGTCGTGCGGCCTTGGCGTCTTTTTGTCTGGCGGGGCCTTCGGCCCAGCGCTGGAGGGCGCGCAGCAGCTTTTCTTCTTCGGTATCCGGGGCCGGCAGACAGGCGCCGGACTGGGTCAGGGCCTCTTCCACGGCCTCTTCCGCCTCCGCATCCGTCATATCTTCCAGATCGGGCAGAAGGAGCTGACTGACTGGCGCCGGTCGGGCATGGCTCTTTCGGCTTTCTGCATGGCACGCCAGTGTTTTCGCAAAGGCCTGCGGCGATGAAAATAGACGTTTTTTCAGCAGCTTGAGAACAAATTGCAGCGCAGTCAGGGAAGTTTTACCCTCGCTGCCCAGATGGCTCGTGCAAAGTAGGGCATAGCGCCGCAACAAAACATGTCCCTCACGTTCTTCCGGGCTGTAGTCCACTTCCAGCGAATGGATTTCCCGCCGGGGGAAACGGGGGGTGCCGTCAAAGTTGACTATTTCACTCTTCATGCGCCGGATCAGCACTTGCCCGAGGGCTTCGGGAGAAGGCCGCACGCCGCGCATGAAGCGTTGATTATCCAGAATTTCCAGCAGGGCGGAGAAGCTTTCCCGATAGCCGTTGTGGGGAGTTGCGGTCAGAAAAATGCGGTGCTCGAAGTGACGCGCCATATGCCGGATGATGCGCGTGCGCTGTGAGGGTTTGGCATAATGGAGAGAACCGGCGGGCGCGATGTTGTGGGCTTCGTCCACGATCAGCAGATCGTAACGGCGCGGCCAGCTGCTTTCGCCGTCCGGCGGCAGTGTTTCGCAAAAGCGCTGAAAGACGCGATCTTGCTTGAGGTAGTCGATGGAGGTGATTAGGCGGGGGAAGTGCGTCCAGGGATTGACATGGATGCCCCGCTGCCGCCGCAGCCGGGAAACGGCCTCACTGTTGATGATGCGGAACTCAAGGCCGAACTTGTCGCGCATTTCGTCCCGCCACTGGTATTGCAGGGCGGCGGGGCAGACAATGAGCACGGACGCAACGCGATTGCGCAACATGAGCTCCTGCATGGTCAGACCGGCTTCAATGGTCTTGCCGAGGCCGACGTCATCAGCCAGCAGCAGGTTGACACGCGGCATGGTCAAGGCACGGGCCACGGGTTCCAGTTGGTAATCCTCCGGTTCCACGCCGCTACGGAACGGGGCCTGCATGGAGGCGCGATCCATCTGCGAAATGATGCCCCAGCGCACGGCGTGGAGAAAGGCTTCCAGATCGCTCGGGTCGTCGCAGTGGCGCATGACAGGCAGGGAGGAGGCCTCCCGCGCTTCCGCGCCGGGCTCAAGCTCCCAGATGACGCTCAGACGTTCGTCAAGGGTATCTTCGTCAAGGCAGGACAGGCTGACGAGGTGCTGTCCCGTCCGGGAGCTTTCCGGCAGGGCCTGCACGATGCATTCTTCCACAAGATAGGGCCTGCCGCGCACGACCACGGTCTGGCCAACTTCCGGCGCTGTCGTCATGAGCTATCCTTTGGTTCTGGGGGCGGTATCTGAAAAAAACAGGCTCATCCAAGCATAGTACAAAAGTCCGTAGGTTGCCAGCAGGATTAGGAGCGCACCGGAGAAAGCATGACTCGTGGCAAGGGCGGCAGATTATCCTGCATCAAACTGGATCATATCTTGCGCATTGACGACCGTAAAAGGCGTCATGCCGCATTCTATGCAATGGCATAAAATTGCTCAACATCAAAAGGCCCTTCGATCCGGGAAGGTCCTTCCGAGGAACGACCTCCCCGGATCGTCTGTCAGCGCCCGCGCATGTGGTACCGCGGGCGGGGCGTTGTTATTTGCCGTGCAAGGCGTTGTTCAAGCGCGTCAGCGCAGGCAACAAGTTCTCGTGTACGGCGCTCAAGCGCTGCAAGTGCCGCATCAATGTCTGCTGTCCCTCCCGTAGCTGGAGGACCTCCCGGCGCAGGGCCTGAATCTGGCGTTCCTGATTCTCCATGCGGGTCTGCTGACCGGAAAGCCATGTTTCCTGCCGGTGCAGCTTCGTGGCAAGTTCTCCTTCCAGGGCCAGCAGACTTTCTTTCAGCATCCTTTCCATTTCGGTCATGCGTCACCTCCGCACCACTTCCCAGGCGTCCCGCTGGCCCACCTTTCCCGCATTGACGATCTGCTGTCCCGCTGGCGTCAGAAGGTAGCTCTTGCCTTCGGCCTGATACGGCTTCAGCCCCTTGAAGCTGTTCCAGAGCGGGCATTTTGCGCTTCCAGCTGTTCACGCCAGGCACTCAGGTTTGAAATCTCCTGTTCCAGGGCCTTGATACGGCACTGTGACAGCATCAGCAGGTTCCAGATGGACAGCACCGACACAATCAGACTGACACAGCTCCACAGCAAGGTCAGTCGACAGGGACGCTGAATACGGTTCCCATAGTCCTGCAGCGTGAGCTGATGTTCTGCTCCAGCTGTGTCAGGCTTTCAAGAACAATGTTTTCGGTTGTAGCCGGCGCGCTTTTCAATGACGTTTGTAAATGCAGCTGCAAGGCGTGAACGT
>DVMI01000065.1 GCA_018715085.1 Candidatus Avidesulfovibrio excrementigallinarum
GGCAACCTCTGCCGTGAATGCGGCGTGGTGAACCGTCTGTCCGACACCATGCAGAACGCCCTCATCAACATCGTGACCATCTTCCTGGGCCTGTCCGTGGGCTCCAAGCTGGCCGCGGAAAAGTTCCTGACCATGCAGACCATCGGCATTCTGCTGATGGGCCTGTTCGCCTTTGCCGTGGGTACGGCTGGCGGCGTGCTGCTTGCCAAGCTCATGAACAAGTTCCTTAAGGAACCCATCAACCCGCTTATCGGTTCGGCCGGCGTGTCCGCCGTGCCTATGGCCGCCCGCGTGTCCAACAAGGTCGGCCAGGAAACCAACCCCGGCAACTTCCTGCTCATGCACGCCATGGGCCCGAACGTTTCCGGCGTTATCGGCTCGGCCGTGGCAGCCGGTGTGCTGCTGGCCCTCTGCCAGTAACCTTTTAATGCTCCATGTCCGGGGGAACATCGGGTTCCCTCGGAACGCTCCGGCGGGGTGGGACACACGTCCCACCCCGTTTTTGTTTCTGTGCCGGGACGTTGTTGTACCAGGGGGAAGGAGGAAACCCCTTTGTAAAGGGGCTTTCCTCCTTCCCCCCGGACCCCCCATTCTCCTTCCTGAAACTTTTTATGAAAAAGCGGGCCGTTGGACAGAACAATGGGAAAGGTGGCGAAAGAGCGCTGCGCCGGGCATCAGGGCGCTGCGTGTCCTTTCGCCATGGCAGAGACGTGCGGAATTTTGAAGGGGGCAGGTGTAGAAGAGGTTGCTGCAGGACGCTGCAATCATGCCATGGCTTGAGCAGGGCGCCGTTGCCTGTCGTCGGCTGGCGTCGGAACTTTGCAGACCTTGAAGAACGCAGACCTTGAAGAACGCGCTTGTTGAAGAACGTCCGTCCAGGCTGCCACAACCTCATTCAGGTAAAAATTTTAGGAAGGTGGATGGGGGGCGGGGGGAAGGGGGAGAACCCTTTTGGAAAAAGGGTTTCCGCCTTCCCCCCGTTTGCTGTCTGCTGCTATGCCGACGTGCGGGGGTTATCCGCCAAGGTAGGCGGCTTTGACTTTGGGGTCGTTGAGCAGGTCGCGGCCGGGGGCTTCCATGACGACGCGGCCTACTTCGAGGACATAGGCGTAGTTGGCGATGGAGAGTGCGGCCAGGGCGTTTTGTTCGACGAGCAGGACGGTCATGCCGTCGTTGTTGATGCGCAGGATGATATCGAAGATTTCTTTGACCAGCAGGGGGGCAAGCCCCAGCGAGGGTTCGTCGAGCATGATGAGTTCCGGCCGGCACATGAGCGCGCGGCCGACTGCGAGCATTTGCTGTTCGCCGCCGGAGAGGGTTCCGCCGGCCTGCCAGTGGCGTTCGCGCAGGCGGGGGAAGAGGGTATAGACGCGTTCGATGTCTTCTTCGACGGCTGCGGCATCGGTGCGGGAGTACGCGCCGAGCAGCAGATTTTCGCGGACGGTGAGGTGCGGGAGGATACGGCGTCCTTCCGGGCTCATGGAGATGCCGAGGCGGACCATGTCTTCAGGGCGTTTGCCAAGCAGTTGAATGGGGGCGCCGTTGGAGGGGGTGAATTCGATATGACCTTTAGCGCCTTTGACCAGGCCGGAGATAGAGCGGATGATGCTGCTTTTGCCGGCTCCGTTGGCGCCGATCAGAGTGACGATCTGGCCTCGGGGGATTTGCAGCGACACGCCCTGCACGGCGTGGATTCCGCCATAGTGGACATGAAGGTTGGTGATGTTAAGCATGGCTCATGTCCTCCCCGAGGTAGGCTTCGATCACTCTGGGGTTGTTGCGGATCTCCTGGGCGTTTCCGTCGGCGATGAGTTTGCCGTATTCGAGAACCCAGATATGGTCGCAGACGCCCATGACGACTTTCATATCGTGTTCGATGAGCAGGATGGTCAGGTTGAATTCTTCGCGCAGGTGCTGGATGAAGCGCATGAGGTCCTGACTTTCCTGCGGGTTCATGCCGGCTGCGGGTTCGTCGAGCACGAGCAGCGTGGGATCGGTGGCCAGGGCCCGGGCGATTTCGAGCCGGCGCTGGGCTCCGTAGGGGAGGCTGGAGGCTTTTTCTCCGGCGTAGATCATCAGGTCAAGCCGTTTGAGCAGGGACAGGGATTTTTGTTCGATGGCGCGTTCTTCCCTGGCGGCCTGGGGCAGGCAGAGCACGGGCATCCACCAGGCGCTTTTCTGGCGGACGTGGCAGCCGATCATGACGTTCTGCAGGGCGGTTTCGTTGCCGAACAGGCGGATATTCTGGAACGTCCGGGCAATGCCTGCCTTGCAGACCAGGTGGGGCTGACGGCCGGTGATGGTTTCGCCGTTGAAGCGGACGTTTCCGTTCTGCGGGGTATAAAAGCCGGTAATGACGTTGAAGACGGTGGTCTTTCCCGCGCCGTTGGGGCCGATGAGTCCTGTGACGCTGCCGGCGGGCACATGCATGCTGAGGTCGTCCACGGCGACCACGCCGCCAAAGCGCATGGTGACGCCGGTTAGTTCAAGAAGAGGGCTGGTCATGCGTGCCTCCTTCTGTTGATGAACCGGAACAGCGCGTTCCAGGTGATTTCCCGCATGCCCATGAGGCCTTCGCGGCGGTAGAGGATGATGCACAGGAGCACGAGCGAAAAGACGACCATGCGCATGCCGGGAATGCCGGGGACGTCGAATCCGGCAAAGGAGAACGGTTCTTCAACCGCGCGCAGCCATTCGAGCAGCACAGTGATGATGGCGCTGCTGAGCAGGCTGCCGGTCATGGAGCCAAGGCCGCCTGCCACCACGATCATGAGCACGTTGAAGGTCAGCAGGAAGGTGAACATTTTGGGGTCAATGGTGGTCAGCAGGTTGCCCATGAGCGCGCCCCCGATCCCGGCAAAAAACGCGCCGATGCAGAACGAGAGGACTTTGTAGCCAAAGACGTTGATCCCCATGACCTTGGCGGCGATTTCGTCGTCACGGATGGCTTTGAAGACGTTGCCCACGTTGCTGTTGAGCAGGCGGATGAGACAGTAGAGCGTCACAAGCAGCCAGGCGTAGTTGACCAGAAGCGTGCTGTGCATGGGAATGCCCTTGATGCCGAGCGAGCCGTTGGTGATGGGGGTGGCGTTGACGATGAGCACCCGGATGATTTCGGCAAAGCCGAGGGTGGCAATGCCCAGATAGTCGCCGCCAAGGCGCAGGACGGGCAGGGCGATGAGGAGTCCGAACAGGGCGGCAAGGGCGCCACCGGCCAGGACGGAGAACCAGAAGGGCGTTTGGATGACCGAAACCGGCCAGACGACTTCTTCCAGAATCCACATCATTTCCTTTTGATCCGGCGAGAGGATGCACAGTGCGGAGACGTAGGCGCCTATGGCCATGAAGCCGGCGTGTCCCAGCGAGAACATGCCTGTGAAGCCGTAGATCAGGTTCAGCGAGAGCGCCAGGATGGCGTTGACGGCAATGAGGTTGAGGATCTGGATTTTGTAGCCGTCAAGGTTGTGTTCGGCCCAGTACAGGAACAGCCCCAGCGCCGCAATCAGCAGGACGTTGAGCACGCGGTTGCGCAAGACGGAGTTCATATTTTTTCCTCCGTGTGTTCGCCAAAGATGCCTGTGGGCTTATAGAAGAGCACCAGCAGCAGGACAACGAAGGCGAAGGCGTCGCGGAAGCCGGAGAGGCTTGGCAGGAAGGCGACGGTCATGATTTCAAGCATCCCCAGGATCAGACCGCCCAGCATGGCGCCCTGGATGGAGCCGATACCGCCGAGCACGGCGGCGATGAAGGCTTTAAAGCCGGGGAAAATGCCCATATAGGGGTTGATTTGGGGGTAGCGCAGCGCCCACATGATGCCCGAGGCTGCGGCCAGTGCAGAGCCGATGCCAAAGGTCAGGGCAATGATGCGGTCCACGCGCACGCCCAGAAGGCGGGTAGTTTCGATATCCTTGGAGATGGCCCGCATGGCCAGCCCCGGCTTGGTGTGGTAGACCATCCACAAAAGCAGCATGACCAGCACAAAGCTGATGACGGGGACCAGCAGGGTCAGCGGCAGCAGGCGGATGGAGCCGACCTGAAAGGCCGTGGTCAGCCAGTCGGGCTGGTAGACGGGGCGGGGCAGGCCGGTGAACAGCACGACGCTGAGGCTTTCGATAAAGAACGACACGGCGATGGCGCTGATCAGCGCGGAGATGCGTGGCGCTTCGCGCAAGGGGCGGTAGGCAATGCGGTCGATCAGGATGCCTGCGGCGCTGGCGGCGAGGATGGCCACGACAACGGCCAGGCCCCAGGGCAGGCAGAAGGTTGTGGTTCCAAAGAAGACGAAATAGGCGCCCAGCATCAGGATGTCGCCGTGGGCAAAGTTGATGAGGCGCAGGATGCCGTAAACCATGGTGTAGCCGATGGCAATGAGCCCATACAGGGAACCCAGGGTGATGGCGTTAAAAAACTGTTGGATGAACATGTCAAGGCTCATGGGTACCGCCTTGGATCCGGCCACGACGCGACTGGAGGGGGCAAACGGTTGCTGCGCAGGGGTTCAGCGTCGTCCGAAGGGTTGAAGTGTCAGGGGCGTTCCGCCCGGGTGCATGGAGCCGTTGTGCGTTGAAGCCGCGTTGCCGGCGCAAGGAGCCGCATTGCGGCAGGACCGGGGCCGTGCTGCCTGGATGGAGGGCGGCGCGGGAGCCTCGGGCTTTTTTGCCGGCGCGGGAAGCGTTTGACGCGCTCTGTGCGCGAAGGCGCGCCGTCCCTGGGCGTACAGGGCGCAGTTGCGCGGGCTGTCAGGGCGTCCCGGGGGCCGCCGGAACAGGCAGTGGGGGCGCGGAGCGCCTTTTTTGGTTCAGCGGGCCAGGCTGATCCAAGAGCCGGAGGTCCCGCGCTGGGCGAAACCTCCGGTTCTGACGGTCAAAAAGGGGTGGCCTACTTGACGATGACTTCTCCGACGTAGACGCGCTTGCCGTTCTGGTACTCGATCACGCCCACGGGCATTTCGGCGTCGTGGGTGGCGTTGATGGTGAGCACGCCCAGAGCGGTGGGCAGATCCTTGGTGGCGGCCAGGGCGTCGGTCACGGCCTGGGTATCGGCCTTGCCGGCACGCTTGATGGCGTCGATGATCAGGTTATAGGCGTTGTAGCCCAGCGCGGCGTTGACGTTGGGCGCTTCGTTCGGGGAGAACTCTTTCCAGGCCTTGGTGAAGGCTTCCGCTTCGGGGCTCATCTTGGGCATGGACAGGTCATAGGGGAAGGTGGTCTGCAAAAAGCCGTCGGCGGCCTTGCCGGCGATTTCGAGGGTCTTGGGGTTATCCATGGCGTCGCCGCCCATGATCACAAAGGTGGCGCCCAGTTCGCGGGCCTGCTTCATGATGATGGCGCCTTCGGCAAAGTAGGCGGGCATGAAGACCACGTCAGGCTTTTTGCTGATGAGTTCGGTCAGCTGGGCCGTGAAGTCCTGGTCACCGGAGTTGTACTTGAGTTCGGCCACGACTTCGCCGCCGAGCTTTTTGAACGAACGTTTGAAGAAGGCGGACAGGCCGACGGCATAGTCGTTGGCCACGTCGATGAGCAGGCCGGCCTTTTTGTAGCCGCGATCGTTGAACGCGTAAGAGGCGGCCGCTGCGCCCTGGTAGGGATCGATGAAGCAGACGCGGAAGGAGTAGGCCTTGCCCTGGGTCACGAGCGGGCTGGTGCAGGAGGTGCCGACCATGGGGGTTTTGGCGCGTTCGGCCACGTCGCCGCCGGCCATGGCCAGCGAGGAACCGTATGTGCCGATGATGGCCAGCACTTCGTCGCGTTCGGTCAGGCGTTTGACGGCGTTGGCCGCCTCGACCTTGTCGGACTTGTTGTCAACGATCACGAGTTCGACGTTTTTGCCAAGCACGGTGGGCGTCTGTTTGTGCGCCAGCCTGACCCCGTCAAGTTCGAGTTTGCCGCCGAAGGCGTTCTGGCCGGTCAGAGGAAGATAGACGCCGATTTTGATGACGTCGTCGGCGGCCTGGGCCGGAAGGGCAAGTCCAAGGGCAAGAAGGGCTGCCGAGGCGAGTCCAAGCAGAGCTTTGCACTTCATACGGGGACCTCACTGGTTGTAGGGTTACGGCACGACGGCCTGCACGGCCGTGTGGGACAGCGGGCGTCCGCGCAGGACGCAGTGTTGAAACACGTTGTTTCTGTGTAGCCTACTTTATGCGCTGGCGCAAGAAAATCGTTTTTTGCAGAGGAAACTTACTAAACAACTAAGAACGACAAGAAAAATTTATAAAAAACATAGAAAGAAACAAATTTATCCCGCGTGCCGCAAAGCCTTTGATGTCGTATGGAGCGGAACGCCCCTGCCAGATGGGGGCTTTCGCCGCCTGCACAGGAAAAAAAGCAGGCTGTCCGCGCGTTGGCGGCCGCGTAAGGTGCCCTGGCAGGCTGCAAAAAAATTGGGCGTGCGTGGAGGCAGGCGTGCTGTGTGCAAAAACGGATACCGGCTGCGCATGGCCTTTGCGTGCGCAGGGGGGGCGTGCCACAGGGCGTGCGTGCGCCATGCCGGGCAGGGTGTGCGGCCTTTGGGGGGAACGGGGAAGAGAGCGCGGGGGAGGGAAGGCGCGCAGTGCAGGCCCTCCGTCCCCCGCAAAACTCGTTACGCCAGCCTGATCAGCATGGTGCCGGTGGCAACAAGCAGCACGGCAATGAGCCGGGCCGGGGTGAAGGGTTCTTTGAGGATGATGATGCTGAGGAGCATGCCGAAGATGACGGACGTTTCGCGCAGGGCGGCCACCAGGGCAATGGGGGCTTTGGTCATGGCCCAGATGGCGATGCCGTAGGAGCCCACGTTGCACAGCCCGCTGAAGGGAGCGATGCGCAGGCGCGCGCGGGCATAGGGCAGGAAGGCCTTGCGGTGGCGCAAAAGGACGTATGTGGCCAGGGGGAAGGCCTCGATGAAGAAGATCCAGCAGGCATAGCTGACGGCGTGGCCGCTGACGCGCGCGCCGTAGCCGTCGGCAAGCGTATAGCCCATGATGACGACGGCCGTGCCGAAGATGATGGCGAGATCGGAGGGCCGGGCCCGTCTGACGTGCATGTTGTCCCAGGTCAGTGTGAGCACGCCGCAGCACAGAAGCAGCACGCCGCCCCAGCCGCCGGGCGAGAGGGGCGCGCCGAGCAGAAGCATGGCCATGGCCGTGAACATGGGGGCGCAGCCGCGCATGATGGTGTAGCCGAAGGAGAGATCTACCCGGGTGTAGGCGGCGGCAATGCAGACGTTGTAGACAAAGTGGATGACGCTTGACAGGGCGAGCAGAGGCCAGGCCGCCGGCGCAGGAAGCGGCAGAAAGGGGATGGCGCACAGCGACAGCGTGCTGCTGGCCATGGCCAGCAGGGTGACTTCAAAGAGCTTGTTGCCGCCGCCTTTGACCATGGTGTTCCATGAGGCGTGCAGCAGAGCCGCGAACAGGACGATGCAGACGATGCCGAACGACATGATCAAGCCTCCTCACAGGCTGCGCGGGAGCCTGCTGGCCTGGGCAGAGGGGCGCGGTGTGCGGCGGCACGCTGCGGGCATGGCCCAAACCGGGTTGTGGAATGCGTGAACTGTTTTTTTGCGGGCGGGGCGGCGCTGCCGGCCGCTTTGGCGATGGAGGAAGGCGGCCCCGGCAGGGGCGGCGGTCCGCCCGCGGGGAATCAGTCGGCAATCCAGGGGTTGAAGTAACCAAATTCCAGGCCGGGACGGGCGCCGGAGAGGCGTTTTTTGAAATTGGCCAGTCCCGCCGAGGGGCCGAAGGGGATGCCCTTGAGGATTTCCGGATACCATTCGGGGTCGATATTCAGATTGCGCAGCTGCACCATATGGACGCCGCAGCTCACAATGAGCTCGCACAGGGCTTCCATTTCCTCTTCTGTGTCTGTAATGCCCGGAAAGTACAGCAGGTTGATGGCCACATGGACGCCGCGCCGGGAAGCTTCTGTCATGGAGGTGCGGACGTCGTCCAGCGAGTAGCCGGAGGGGCGGTAGTAGCGTTCGTAGACTTCGGGCCGGGCGCTGTTCAAGCTGGCTCTGAGCGAGGTGAGCCCGGCTTCGGCCAGGGCAATGACGGCGTCGGGGCGCGAGGCGTTGGAGTTGAGGTTGACGGTGCCGCGTCCGCCTTCGGCCCTGAAGCGGCGGACGACCTCGATAAGCAGCGGCGCTTCTGTGAGCGGTTCGCCCTCGCAGCCCTGACCGAAGGAGAAAATAGGCTTTTCCACCTCGTTGCGGGCGTGGTGGCGCATCACTTCGAGGACTTCGTCGGCAGTGGGGGTAAAGGTCAGGCGGCTCTGGGGCGCGGAACAGATGCCCGACGCCTTGTCCTGGTGTGAAATGCAGCCCATGCAGCGCGCGTTGCAGACGTGGGAGACCGGCAGCGGGGCCTCGTAGCGGCCCAGGCAGAGGTTGCGGGCGGCGGGACAGGCATAGCGCAGCACGCAGTTTTGCATCAGGTGCTGGAAGAGGCGGTTATCGGGGTAGGCGGCGATCAGCCGTTCGGCTTCGCGGCGGATTTTGTGCTGGGCAATGCCTTTGAAGACCTGCCGGGGGTCGCTGTCCACCTTGCGGGCACAAACGTAGAAACGGTTGTTGGCAAAGCCGACGGCGCCATAGGCAAACAGGGGGAGCCGCGGCGCGTCGGGATCGGTCACATAGACGGGATGGGCCGTCAGTGTGTGGCCCGGAGCGGCAAAGGCGGCCACGGCAAGTTCTTCGAGCTGTTCGGCTTCGCCCGTTTCGGGATCAAGGCCCACGGCGTGGCGTCCCGGGAGCAGGAAAAATTCGCTTTCGTCGGGCAGCGGCATCAGTTCGTCGGGGCGCGGTATGGCCCATTCGTCTCCCCTGCGGCAGAGCAGCAGCAGATCGGGATGGTCGTAAATATTGCCTTGGGCGTCGGCATATACCAGATGGGGATGCAGGTTTGATGAGGCCATGCTGAGCTCCTTATGGGGCGGGATGGGAATCGGTTGGGTGGACGGCGTGGAACGACGGGAAACGGTCTGCGGACGCCACGGGGGGGCATTGCGGCAGTTCCACAATCATGGCCGTCCCTTCTGCGGAGGAGGCGACGCGGATGCTGCCCCGGTGATCGGCCACGATGGATTTGACGATGGCCAGGCCAAGGCCGGTACCGCCTTTCTTGCGCGAGAAATAGGGCTCGAACAGGTGGGCGTGCTCTTCGGGCGTCAGGCCGGGGCCTGTGTCGGCAATCTGGATGCGGACGGTCTTGCGGGCGGCGTCGTAGCGCGCCGAGATGCGGACTTCTTTGGGCCGGGAATCGTCTTTGACGTCCCCCAGGCCGTCGATGGCCTCGGCGGCGTTGGTCATCAGGTTGAGCAGGGCCCTGTGCAGGGCTTCGGGGTCCATCAGCAGGGGCGGCAGGTTCGGATCGAGGCTGGCAACCCAGGCAATATGGCCGTGGCTTGTGCGGAACAGCGTTACCAGTTCGTCGATAATGGGTTCCAGGCGCCCGGGCTTGAGGTTGATTTCGGGCAGTTTGGCAAAGGCCGAAAATTCCTGCACCATTTCCTGCAGCCGTTCAGTCTGTTTGACAATGAGTTCTGTACACTGAGTGAAGACGGGATCCTGCACGCCGGGGCCGAACTTGCGGGCAAGCCGCTGGGCGGAAAGCTTGATTGGCGTGAGCGGATTTTTGATTTCGTGGGCGATGCGCCGGGCAACTTCACGCCAGGCCGCCATGCGCTGCATTTTTTCCAGTTCGGTGATGTCTTCGATGACGACGATGTAGCTTTGTATGCCGTCCTTGCCGCTGAGGGCCACGGCGTTGATGACCAGTTTCCAGATGCGCCCGGCCATGACAAAATCCACCTGGCGTTGCCAGTGGCGTTCGGGGTTGTCGCCCAGGGCGCGCAGCATGTCGTTGAAGGCAGGCACATAGTCGGGCGGCAGAAACTCCGCCGGCGTGCGATCGTAGAGCGCGTTCAGACTGGTTCTGAACGCCGCGCAGGCAGCCTTGTTGATGGTCAGCACGCGGCCGGAAGCGTTGAGCGTGACAACGCCGGTGGTGATGTTGTCGAGCACGGCTTCGATATAGCGCCGCCGGTCGTCCATGGTGGCGTTCTGGCGGGCCAGCAGGGCGTTGGCCCGGGTCAGGCTTTCGCGGTTGTCGCTCAGTTCCTCGGCCATCATGTTGAACGATTCGACCAGCTGGGCCAGTTCGTCGGCGCCCTTGTCCTCAAGCCGGAAGTTGAGATCGCCGCGGGCAATGCGGTTGGTGCCTTCGGCCAGGGCCAGGAGCGGGGCGGTGATTTCCTTGGA
Source organism: Candidatus Avidesulfovibrio excrementigallinarum (assembly GCA_018715085.1). Classification (GTDB taxonomy): domain Bacteria; phylum Desulfobacterota; class Desulfovibrionia; order Desulfovibrionales; family Desulfovibrionaceae; genus Avidesulfovibrio; species Avidesulfovibrio excrementigallinarum. Next base: position 10,237 of record DVMI01000065.1, read on the forward strand.
CAGGCGGAACCCGTACCAGATGGAGCCGAACAGCGTGAGCATGGCCAGCACGCCCAGGATGAGCTGCAGGGAAACCTTGAGCGGCTTTTTGAACTGCTTGAGCCGCGCGTATTCCTCGAATCCCCGCGAAATGCCGTTGAGCTTGGCCATCAGGCCCTGACCGATGCTGTCGGCAGTGACAAGAAAGCCGTCCTTGCCGCGGTGGATGGCCGTCACTCCGATGACGTAGTCACCCCGGCGGTCGGTCCACAGCAGGGAGTTGAAGCCCTGTTCGGCCGCATGCTGCCAGTTGACGCGCGTCCGGATGGCGTCCCAGAGCGGCACAAACGCCGCAGGACCAAAGCGGCACAGCGTTTCCCCGCCTTCGTTGGTCAGCGCGACCATGCTGAAGTCAAAGTTTTTTTGCGTGTCGTCCAGCAGGCGCTGCACTGCGGGGTCCTTCCAGGACAGGCCCTGTTTGCGCGCGTCGGCAATGAGGATTTCGGAGCGCTGGTGCAGGCGGTCGGCAGCGTTGGCATAAAAGCTGTGCCCCACGTCCAGGGCGGCCTGAAGGGCGTTTTCCGTCTGCGAGGTGAACCAGTAGTCCACGCTCGTGCCGATGACGCGGTTGGCAGCCAGGAACAGCAGCAGCGTGGGGATGAGCGTGAGCATGACAAAAATCAGCACCATCCGCGATCGGATGCGCGCGCCAAACACCTTGCGCCGGCGTTCGATGATCAGCTTGACCACGTTGCGCGCCACAAGGAAGAGGATCACCAGCATCAGCAGCGAATTGATGTTGAACAGGACGATGAACAGCCAGGAGTCCAGTTCGTAAAACGACAGCTGAAGCCAGGTGCAGATGACCACAAACACGGCCAGCGCAATGGCCATGCGGATTTCGATCCGCCGTTTGCGCCGTTCCTTTTTTTCGGCGTCGCTGATCTGGAAAAACTGTTCCTCGGGCATGCGTGCCGCCTCCCGTGGCGCTGCCGGGCAGCGCGCTTTTGGCAGTTAGACGTGTTCAGCCTTGGGCTGTGCCGGGGGCGAAAAACCGTCCCTTGCAGAGCGTGTCCGGTGTGTTGCCTGGCGGTGTTTCCGTTCCTTTTCCGGCGCAACGGCGGCAGATTCCTGGCTGTCGGGGTGCGCGTGCCGCCGCGTTCATGCGGCTTGCGCAAGGTGCGCGCCGGAGCGGGCCGCGCGGCCGGATTTGGCAGCTCCGGCCGGCAAGCCGTGCGCGCCCGGAAGCGGGCGGCCTTTTGACGGCAATGAGGGCCGGGGCTTTTGCAGGGGCAGGCGCAGGGCGCTTTGCGCCCCGGCGCAAGGTTGCCAACGCCGGCTGCGTGTGCCGGAACGGTTGCCGGGGCGTGCCCCTGCTGGTGCAGGGACAGTTCAGATCTTGAATGTTTGTGTGTAGGTCAGAGGGGTGGCAACTTCCCATGACCAGAAAAACAGTGTTTTTGCCATCCAGGGAGGGACGTCGGTAAGCTCCAGGGTCAGGTGCAGGATCAGCCGGTATTCGCCGGGTTCCAGCGGAGCGGGCAAGGGCAGTTCGAGCGGCGTTTCCTGCCAGCTCTGTTCGATGAGCGGCACGAGGTAGCGCATCTGTGACTTGGCTTCGCCGCTGGACATGACAAACTCGCGGGTCAGCGGATCGTGACGGAGCATGAACAGCGATGTTGTGCTGGCCACCTCGCTGTTGTGGAACGTGTTCACCCGCTCCAGAGACAGCGTGCAGGTCAGGCCCATCTGCGCCCCGTCCTGAAGCTGCTTGCGGACAGGCGTGGAGTTTTCCAGTGACAGGGACGAGCGCAGGCGCAGGAGCTGGTTGTCCAGCTCCATGGAAACGTCGTCCAGCTCCAGCCGGGGAGAGTCTGCCGCAACAGACGGCCGGACGGCAAAACAAAGCCCCCCGGCCAGAAGGACCAGGAGCAGCCCCAGCGCAAGAGGCAGGGGCAGACGGCAGGGGGGCGTTTGCCGGTTCAGCATGAACAGCCGCAGCCTCCGCCGTTGCAGGGGCCGCCCGAAGTCGGGGCCATGGGACGGACAGGGCCGATTTTGAACGGCGCCGCGCCCCGCTTGACACTGGGGGCGCACAGCTGGCGCACGGTATCCTCGCTGCCGCACGCGGGGCAGGGCGGGCAGGCGTCGCCGTCGGCAATTTCTTCAAACGGATGTCCGCAGGCCTTGCACACAAAATCAAACATCGGCATGGCGCATTCCTCGTTATTCTTCGCTGTAGGTGGCGGATTGTTCGGGTTTTTCAGAGACCGTGACGCCCACCAGGCTGACGCCCTCCGGCATGAGGGGCGCAAGCCGCCGCCAGAGATGCCGGGCCAGGTTTTCTGAAGAGGGATTGATGGCGTCAAACGGGGGCACCTCGTTCAGGCAGCGGTGATCCATGTCGGCCAGCGCTTCCTTTAACAGGCGCTTTAAGTCGCTGAAATCCATGAGCAGCTCGGTGTCCTGCGTGAGAGTGCTCCCCTTGACGGTCACTTCCACGCCGTAGTTGTGCCCGTGGAGATTTTCGCATTTGCCCTGGTAGTGGCGCAGGGCGTGGGCCGCGCAGAAAACGGTCCGGACGGTCAGACGCCAGACGGGGCTTGGCGATGCGGCATGACAGGTCATGGGTGACGACTCCTTGAAAAAGAAGAAGGAACGGAAAAGACTAGTCCAAAAGAACGTGCAGTTCAAGCGCTCCGGTACGTCTTGCGCCGGGCGGATTCCTCCGGGCGTATGGCGCGGAACCCGGGCAGTTTTGCGCCGGCCGCGCACATTTGCGCGCAAGGCGGCAGCCGCCGTAACGCCGCCGCGGCTGGCGCGTCCCGCAGCCGGCTTTTTCCCTGGCTTCTTTCTGCCGTTCAGGCCGGCAGCCTTGCAGCGCCCGCACCAGGCCCCGGACTGCCGGTGGCGGAGTTTTTTGCAGGCCCTGTCCTGGCCCGCAGGAAGCGCGCTTTCTGTGCGTGTCCCGGCACTGCGTTCCTGGAAAAACGTGCCGTACCCTTCACAAGGACGGCACGCGCCGCCCGGACGGGGAGCGTGGGCCGCGCTGGGCAAACGCGGAAAAGTCGCGTATGCTGCGCGCAACACAAGCCTGTACAAAACAGGCGCAACACATATGCCGACGATGCGCAGCCGTCAAGATGCCTGCACTAACGCCCGGGACAGCCCCTGCAAACGGACCGGCTTTCCGCCGCGTCCGGTGCGGCGGCGTGCGGCGTTTGGAAGGGCGCGGCCTGTGACCGGACGCGCCTGCACACAGCAGGCGTTGCCGCCGCAGTGTGCGGGAAGCGGAAAATCTGCCCGGACCGGATTCCCGGCGGGCTGGCAGCCCGGTTCTGCCGCAGCCGGAGCCGTTGCCGTACAAGACAAAGGGGCAGCCCCTTGCAGCGGGTGCGGAAACCGCGGAGACGCGGCGCACAGCCTCTGCCGCTCCGGCAATCCCGCCTGCCCGGCCGTGCCGCCCGCGTTCCGCCCGTCAGAAACGGCGCGCCGTCGAAGGAGTCCATTGCATGTCTACCGCTCTTGAACAGCTCCCCCTGGCCGAAAGCCGCGCCCGCGTGCGCCGCTGCCAGCAACGGTTGATGGAACGGCTTCCGGAGGTTGCCGGGCTGCTCGTCACTTCTCAGCTCAATATTTATTATTTTACCGGCACGCTCGGCACGGGGCTGTTGTGGCTGCCCGTGGAAGGCGAGCCGGTGCTGCTGGTCCGCAAGGGCCTGGAACGCGCCGTGCAGGAGTCGCCGCTTGCGGCGATCCGGCGGTTCCACTCGTTCCGCGAGATTGCCGGGCTGTGCGCAGAGGCCGGAAGCCCCCTGCCCACGGCCGGAAGCGTCGGCGTCGAAGCCGCGCAGATGACCCTTGCGCAGGCGCGCATGCTCGAAGCGCGCGTGCCCGGGCTGGCCTTTGTCCCGGCGGATGCGGTGATCGCCCGGGTCCGTTCTGTCAAGAGCGCCTGGGAACTGGACAAGCTCCGGATTGCCGGAGAGCGCCACGCGCGCTGCCTGACCGAAATCCTCCCTGCCCGCATCAGGCCGGGCATGACCGAGCGCGAAATTGCCCTTCAGGCGCTGAACTGCTTTTATGAAGCCGGGCACGGCGGCATGGTGCGCCTGTCTGGCGGGGGCGTTTCTGCCGGGTATGCCTCGGTGGGCGAGTCGGGCCTGTACGCCACCAACTTTGACGGCCCCCTTGGCGCGCGCGGGCTGCATCCGGCAACGCCGTACCTTGGCGACGCCGGGACCGTCTGGAAAAAAGGCCGGATCCTGACTGTCGACATGGGCTTTGTGCTGGAAGGCTACAACACCGACAAAACCCAGACCTACTGGGCCGGTCCTGCCCCCGTGCCCGACGAGGTGCGCCGGGCCCACGACTGCTGTGTGCAAATCCAGCAGCGCGCCGCCGCCATGCTCAGGCCCGGGGAACTGCCTTCGCGCATATGGGCCGAGGCCCAGGACTGGGCCGCCAAAGCCGGCTATGCCGACAACTTCATGGGCTGGGGGCCGGAACGGGTGCGCTTTTTAGGGCACGGCATCGGCCTGAACATGGACGAATTCCCGCCTCTGGCCAAAGGCTTTGACGAGCCTCTCGAAGCCGGGATGGTCATCGCGCTTGAGCCCAAAATGGGGCTGCCGGGCATTGGCATGCCGGGCGTGGAAAATACCTTTGAAATTACGGAGCAGGGCGCCCGCTGCCTGACAGGCAGCCGTTTCGAGCTCATTGTGGTGGACTGAACCGTCCGGGCTGCCGGGCAGAATCCCGGGGCACAGCCTGCGGACCGCCATATCCCGGAAAGGCCGCGCCTGACCCGGCACGCTGCACGGCACAGCCTTCCGGCGCGGTCCCTCCGGGGTCTGAACGGCACTGGCGGCGGCCGTTCTGTCAAGACCTCCGGCGTGCCGCCCCTGCCGGCCGCCTGACACGGCAGAAAGACAGGCCGGAAGAAGCCCGGCCGTCCGTCTCTGCACAAGGAGGAAGCCTCATGGACCATGACGTCACCATGGACACGCACAGGGCGCACATGCTTGCGGCCATCGAAGCCGCCCGCCAGGGCATGCGCTCATCCCAGGGCGGGCCGTTCGGCGCGCTGATCACCGATCCAAAAGGCCGCGTCGCAGCCGTGGCCCACAACGAGGTGCTGGCCGGCGGCGACTGCACCATGCACGCGGAAATTGCCGCCCTGCGCAAGGCAGGCCGGCTGGATCTGCGCGGCTATACCCTTTACGCCACGGGATTCCCCTGCGTGATGTGCCTGGGGGCCATCCTCTGGTCGCGCCTGGATACGCTCTATTATTGCAACGATTACGCCATGACCCGTGACGCCGGCTTTGACGACGAGGCCTTTTTGCAGACGTTCGGCCGCATCTTCCACTGCACGCCGTCCCCCGCCGGGGACATTTCCCTGCCGGAACTGACCATCCGCCGCCTGCCGCTGCCCGAAGGCGCGGCGCTCTATGAGGAGTGGAAAGCCATGGCCGGCAGGCAGCTGTATTAGCGCTTCCGGAGGCACGCCACGCTGCCCGCATGTCCAGGACCCGGGGTGGCTCCTTCATGCCGGCCGGGTTTGTCCGCAATCCGGGGACAGGCGTTTTTTCATATCTACAGGGACCGTTTGAGACGGCTTGGCTGCGCATCCTGGGGGAAGGCGGGAACCCTTTTCGCCAAAAGGGCTTCCCGCCTTCCCCCAGACCCCCATCCACCCTCCTAAAACGTTTGCCTGGGGGAAGAGGGCAGGGCGTTTGCGGGCCGCGCGGTGCGGCAATCCTGCGCAGAGTCCTGCGGGGGACAGGCGCGGAGGGCCGGAGCGGTCCACGTCCGCGCTGCCGCTTGGCGGGATCGGGTTTTTCTGGCATGGTGGCGCAATGTCAACCATCAAGCCGTTTTTAAAATGGGCTGGCGGCAAGTTCCGCCTGCTTGAACGGATCCTGCCCGAGCTGGCCGGAGCCGGGCGCTATGTGGAGCCGTTTGCCGGTTCTGCGGCCGTGTATCTCAATACGGCCGCGCCCGAGGCCGTGGTCAACGACGTCAACGCCGATCTCATCGCCCTGTACAGCCATATTCAGGCGGAGGGCGAGGCGTTTATGGCCTACGCCGCCACATTTTTTACGCCCAAAACCAATACGGAAGCGGCGTTTTACGAGCTGCGGGCGCGCTTCAACGCCGCCACCGCCCCGCGCGAACGCGCCGCGCTGCTGCTCTATCTCAACAAGCACGCCTACAACGGCCTGATCCGCTACAACGCCAGGGGCGGCTACAACGTGCCGTTTGGCAGGTACAAGGCCCCGCAGTTTCCTCGGGACGATATGCGCCGTTTTTGGGAGCGGACCCGGCAGGGGCACACCGTGTTCACCTGCCGCGACTTCCGGGAAGTCTTTGCCGGGGTTCGGGCCGGGGACGTGGTGTATTGCGATCCGCCCTACGCGCCGCTTTCAGCTACGGCAAACTTCACCAGCTATGCCGGCAACGTGTTCGGTCCGAAAGATCAGGAAGAACTCGCGAGCCTGGCGCGCCGCGCATACAGCCAGGGCGCAACCGTCGTCCTCAGCAACCACGATACGCCTCAGATACGCGCGCTGTATGCCGGGGCTGACATCCTTGCCTTTGACGTGCAGCGCTTCATCAGCTGCAAGGGTCAGGCGCGCGGCAGAGCGCCGGAGCTGCTGGCGGTGTACAGGGCTGTCTAGTCTGTCCTGCCGCTGGTACGCAGCCGGCCGGGCGATCCGGGCCCCCGGTGGCGGGGGCGTCTTTTCAATCGACTTTCTCCACCAAAGGCCATACACTTCTGACTTTCTGTGCATATGTTTTTGGAGAGAGTGCTATGGCCGTCAAGAAATCTGAAATATATTCATCGCTTTGGGCAAGCTGCGATACGCTGCGCGGCGGCATGGACGCCAGCCTGTACAAGGACTATGTGCTGTTCATGCTGTTCATCAAATACGTGTCGGACAAGTTTGCCGATGCCGGTCCCTTTGCCGCGTTCAAAATTCCCAAAGGCTCCAGCTTTGCCGACATGTGCCTTCTTAAAGGCAGGGCCGATATTGGCGACAGAATCAACAAGCAAATCATTCAGCCCATTATCGACGCCAACAACGCCACGCTGGCCCGCACGGACTTCCCGGATTTCAACGACGCCGCCAAGCTTGGCACGGGCAAGGAGATGGTGGACCGCCTCACCTCGCTCATTGCCATTTTTGAGGATAAACGCCTCGACTTTTCCAAAAACCGCACGGACAACGACGACCTTCTCGGCGACGCCTACGAATACCTCATGCGGCATTTTGCCACGGAAAGCGGCAAGAGCAAGGGCCAGTTCTACACGCCTTCCGAAGTAAGCCGCGTGATTGCCAAAGTCATTGGCATAAGGTCCGATGACGTGACCAAATCGACCTCTGCCTACGACCCCACCTGCGGATCTGGCTCCCTGCTGCTCAAGGTGGCGGCCGAGGCCGGACGGGACATTACCCTCGAAGGGCAGGAAAAGGACGTGATGACCGTCGGCCTTGCCCGCATGAACATGCTGCTGCACGGTGTATCCGACGCCGTCATCGCCGCCGGCAACACGCTTGCCAATCCCAGATTCACCGATAACGGCCAGTTGCGCACCTACGACTATGTGGTTGCCAATCCGCCCTTTTCCGACAAGAAATGGTCCCTCGGCTTTCTGCCGGAAAACGACCAGTTTCACCGCTTCACCTGGGGCGTGCCGCCCGCCAAGCAGGGCGATTATGCCTATCTGCTCCACATCATCCGCTCCATGAAGCCCTCAACGGGCAAGGGGGCCTGCATTTTGCCGCACGGCGTGCTCTTTCGCGGCAATGCGGAGGAGGTCATCCGCAGGCAGCTGGTGGACTCCGGCTATCTCAAGGGGATCATCGGCCTGCCCGCCAACCTGTTCTACGGCACGGGCATTCCCGCCTGCATCCTCGTGCTGGATAAGGAAAACGCCGTGTCCCGCAAGGGCGTGTTCATGATCGACGCCTCAAGGGGCTTTGCCAAAGACGGCAACAAGAACCGCCTGCGCGAGCGCGACATGCACCGCATCGTCACCGTGTTTACGGCCATGCAGGACGTGCCGGGCTATGCGCGCATGGTTTCCCGGGAAGAAATCACTTCCGAAAAGAACAGCTACAACCTGAACCTTCCCCGCTACATCGACGGCAGCGACGCGGAAGACATCCACAGCCTTGACGCGCACCTCAACGGCGGCATTCCCAACCGGGATATCGACGCCATGGCCGAAACCTGGCAGGCCCTGCCGCATCTGCGCGCCAAACTTTTTTCCCCCATTCCCGGCACGGAGAAAAGCGCACTTGCCGCACCAAGGGAGACGCTGAAGGACGCTGTGCAGCAGCACGACGAATACAAGGAACTCGTGCTTGAAGCCAACAACGTCATGAAATCGTGGCAGGAAAAGAACGTGCCGGCCATGCGGCAGTTTGGCGTGGGAGATCGCCCCAAACAGCTGATTTTCACGCTTTCGGAAACCATGCTCGAAGCTTTCCGCCCCGTGCCGCTGGTGGACGCCTATGCCCTGTATCAGAGCCTGATGGAATACTGGGCCGGCGTCATGCAGGACGATTTTTATCAGATCGCTTCCGACGGCTGGAAGGCGGAACCGGTCTGGGAAACCAGGGGGCGCACAAAAGTGTGGCACTGCGACCTGCTGCCTGAAGAATACATTGTCAACCGCTACTTTTCCAAGGAAAAGACGGACCTTTCGGACCTTGAAACCAGACTGGAAGCCGCCAGACAGGAAAAGGACGCGCTGGAGGAGGACCGCAGCGGCGAAGACGGCATTTTCAGTGAGCTTGACAGTATAAAAAAGGCCCCGGTGAAGGCGCTGCTCAAGGAAATCAAAAACGATGCCGACAGGGCCGAAGATGCCGCCGTGCTGAAAGAATGGCTGCGCCTTGACGAGGCCATCGCCACCGTAAAAAAACAGGTCAAAAGCGCAGAAGAGGACTTGGACAAGAAGGCTCTGGCCCAGTACGCCAAACTGGACGAGGCTACAGTCAAGGATATTCTTCTCCACGACAAATGGCTGCCCGTGCTGGAAGCGGCGCTTGCCGAAGAACTGGCCCAGGCCGTGCGACATGTGGAACAGCGCATTCTGGAACTGGATGCCCGCTATGCGACTCCTCTGCCCGAACTCGTCCGTAACGTGGATGCGCTTTCCGCCCGCGTGGCCGAACATCTCAAAAGGATGGGGCTCACATGGAACTGAAGCCCGGCTACAAGATGACGGAGGTGGGGATTATCCCCGAGGATTGGGAAGTTATTTGCATTAAAAACCTCGCTGAAATACAAACTGGGAATAAAAACACTCAAGATAGTATTACAGGAGGAAAATATCCTTTTTTTGTCCGTTCTCAAACAGTTGAACGTATCAATGCTTACTCATTTGACGGTGAAGCCGTACTTACAGCAGGAGATGGTGTTGGTACAGGTAAAATTTTT
>DVMI01000005.1 GCA_018715085.1 Candidatus Avidesulfovibrio excrementigallinarum
GCGCCCCCCTGCCCCGGTCACGGTGTTAGGAGGGCGGTTGAGGGGTCCGGGGGGAAGGGGGGCAACCCTTTTGCCGAAAAGGGTTCCCGCCTTTCCCCCGGCAACACGGTATACGGCGTAAAAAATGAAGCAGTACACGGGGTCGCCTGCCGGTACCGGCTGCCTGTGGAGGCTGCCCGGCAAAGCCTGCCGCTCTGTGGCCGTCTCGCGCTGTCCTGCCTGGTAAAAGCCCCTGACAAACGCCTGCACGCCACAGCGCCCCCCTGCCCCGGTCACGGTGTTAGGAGGGCGGTTGAGGGGTCCGGGGGGAAGGGGGGCAACTCTTTTGCCGAAAAGGGTTCCCGCCTTTCCCCCGGCAACACGGTATACGGCGGAAAAATGAAGCAGTGCACGGGGTTATCTGTCAGAGTGTTCTCGTGCGGGCAGGTAGCGTTGCAGCAGCAGCGGCACGGTGGAGCCGATGGCCATGGCGCACATGACGAACAGCACGGTCATGCCGTTTTTGACGATAGCCGTCAGGTACAGGTCGGCCATATCGAGATCGGCAGTTTCCATAAAGCGCATGATGGACAGCACGGTATCGTAGGCGTACATGCCGGGGATCATGGGCAGCAGGGCGAGGAAGGAGAAGAATTCGCCGGCGATATGGATGCGCCGGGCGACCACCACGCTGAGTGTGCCGATGATCAGCGCTGCGACGAAGGTGGCGGAGGCGATGCCGAACATGCTCTGGTGGAGCAGGTAAAAGCGGGTGCTGTGGCCCAGGGCGGCCAGCGCTCCGGCGCCGCAGACGATGCGCCACGAGGGGTTGGAGATGACGGCAAAGCCCATGGAGGCCACGGCGGCAAACACGCCGTCGGACAGCATATCCACCCAGCTGCCCAGGGCGGGGGTGCCTGTGGGGATGGAGTGCATGTCAAATCCGGAGATGAACAGGGCCAGGGCCAGGCCCAGGGCGATGCAGATGACAAGCAGTCCTGCGCGCACGGAGCGGGCAAAGGCCATGAGCGGGTATCCTGTCAGGATATCGAGCATGGCGTTGATCATGGGCACGCCGGGAATGAGGAACAGGACGCTTGAGCCCAGGGCAATGCGCGGGGTGCCTGTCATGCCGGCCAGTCCGCAGAAGGCGGCGATGGACGAGGCCACAAACGCGGCAGTGATGAACGAGCAGTGATGTCCGATACCGCGCACGTCCATGAACTGGCGCAGGCGGAAGGCGACCAGGGTTGCGGCAAAGACAATGAGCATGGCTGCGGGGTCGCCGCCGAACAGGCGGCAGAAGGCGGCGTTGGCGCAGGAGGCGCCAAACAGCACAACCCACGGTTTGATGCGCGGGACGGCTACTGCCGCGTGGAACTGGTCGCGCAGTTCGGCAAAGGTGAGCAGGTGATCGTGGGCTTTCCAGCTGAGGTTGTTCAGTTCTGCCAGCAGGCGGAAATTGAGCGGCCCGTTGTGGATGGTGCCCACCGAGGCCTTCCAGGTGGAATTTTTTTCTCCGTCGGACACGTTCATGATGAAGTGTCTGGGCAGCACGGCCAGTTGCAGGGTGCAGCCGTAGCTTGCGGCAATGCGTTCGGCCGTCCGGGCCACGCGCTGGGTCTGTCCGCCCACGCCGAGCTGTACGGAGCAGTATTCCACAAGAAACGTGGACAGTTCGCGGATGGAGACGCCGCCTTTGGGCGTGGAGCTGTCCGGGACATCAGAAGACAGGGTGTGCATGTTCATGGGCGGCACCATATCCGCTTGCCCTGCGGGAGGCAAGCGGGAAAAGGGGGCGTGTTCTCTCTGGACAAGACCCGGCATCTGTTCTAGGATGCTGTGTTTTGATACAGCATTACACGGCGTTGCCGCCGCAGATCACTTTTGAGGAGAACACTGTCATGGATTTTTCCGTTGCCGATGCGAGCACCACGCGTAAGAACGTTTCGTTGACCTTCAGTGCCGACGATGTGGCCAAGGCCATTGACCGCGTTGTGGCCGAACGCCGCAAGACCCTCACCCTGCCCGGCTTCCGTACCGGCAAGGTGCCTGCGGGCCTTATCGAAAAGCGCTTTGGCGACGAGCTTGTTCCTGCCGCCACCCAGCAGGCTCTTGACGACGCCCTGGCCGAGGTGCTCAAGCAGACCTCGCTGTACCCGCTGTCGGGCGTGGAGCTTGACAACCCCAGCGGCCTGTTCAAGCGCGGCGAGGGCTACAGCTGCACGATGAGCTTTGACGTGCTGCCCGCCATCGAGTTCCCGACGTACGAAGATCTGCCTGTGGAGCAGGAAAAGGTCGTTGTGGACGAAGCCGACGTTGACGCCATTGTCGAACGGCTGCGCACCGACATGGCCGAACTTGTGGACCTGCCCATTGCCCGTCTGCCCCAGGACGGCGATCAGGCGGTTGTGGAATACAAGGGCTTTGACGAAAACGGCGAAGCGCTGGACGACGTGCAGGGTCAGTTCCCCCTGGTGCTGGGCCGCAAGCAGGCGCTTGACGACTTTGAAAACCTGGTCAAGACCATCCTGCCCGGCGAAGAAAAGGAAGGCCCCGTGTCTTTCCCCGCGGACTACGCGCACAAGCCTCTGGCCGGCAAGACCGTGACCATGCGCGCCAAGGTCATCAGCCTCAAGGGCCGCAAGGAGCCCGAAATCAACGACGAGCTTGCCAAGAAGGCCGGCGCCAAGGACATGGCCGAACTGCGCAAGCAGATTGCCGAACATCTGGAAAATTCCAAGAAGCAGCAGGCCCGCTCCGACGCCATGCAGAAGCTCCTTGACGGCCTGCTCGCCCAGGTAAGCTTTGATCTGCCCCAGTCCATGGTTGACGTGCGCGTGCGCCGCGCCGTGAACGAGCACTTTGCCCGCCAGTCCGGCGACGCCGCCCAGCCTTCTGAAGAAGAACGCGCCGCCTACGCCGACAAGGTCCGTCCCGAAATCGAACAGGCCCTGCGTCCGCAGGTCTTCCTTATGGCTCTGGCCCGCAAGGAAAACCTCGAAGTCAAGAACGAGGAAGTGGAACTGCAAATCTATCAGATGGCCATGCGTGCGGGCCAGGATTACCACAAGTTGAGCGAAGCCTACCGCCGCGCCGGCCTGCACAACGACATTCACGATCGCGTGCTGGCCGACAAGGCCCTGTCGCTGATTTACAGCAAGGCCAAGGTGCAGGAAGTGGAGCCCGCCGCTAAGGCTGGCGACGCTGCCAACGCCTGAGGATTTACGGCTGCGGGCGTTCCCGTCTAACGGGAAACGCCCGCCTCTGGCAACGTTGCGCGCCGGCCGGCTTGCGGCTGCGCGCGCTTCCCGTTTCCATCCGGCCGGCAGCGCCGTCCTCCGCCTTTGCCCACACGGGGGGGCGGGCGCGGCGTTTTCCGGTGCCGGAAATGCGCTTTTTGCTTGAACGCGCGGGCGGCGCGCCTTTTGAAATGCCGCCATTTCAAAAGCACTCCGCTCTGAGGAGCCCTGCTTGAGGAGTTTTCCCATGTATAATCTCACCATCCCCTATGTGGTCGAGAACACCGGGCACGGCGAACGCACTTACGACATTTATTCCCGCCTGCTCAAAGACCGCATCATTGTGCTGGGCACTGAAATCGACGACGCCGTGGCCGCCACTGTCTGCGCCCAGCTGCTGTTTTTGGAATCGCAGGATGCGGAAAAAGAAATTTACCTCTATATCAACAGCCCCGGCGGATCGGTCACGGCCGGCATGGCCATTTTTGACACCATGCGCTACATCACCTCGCCGGTGGCCACCCTGTGCATGGGCCGCGCGGCCAGCATGGGTGCGCTCCTGCTGGCGGCGGGCGAACGCGGCATGCGCTATGCCCTGCCCAACAGCCAGATCATGATTCATCAGCCGTTGGGCGGCTATCAGGGGCAGGCCACAGACATCGACATTCACACCAAAGAAATCCTGCGCATGAAGAAAAAGCTCACTGCCATCCTGGCCGAATGCTCGGGGCAGTCCCTGCAGAAGGTCGCACGCGACACTGAGCGCGATCATTTTCTCACGGCCGAGGAAGCCAGGGCCTATGGCCTTGTCGACCGGGTGCTTGTTTCGCGCAAGGACATGACCGAGGTCCGCTAGCTTTGTTCTGCCGCGGCCGGTCTGTGGCCGCGGCCCTCACCCTTTTACTCAGGTTCCGGCAAGCCATGATCGATACTCCCAGCCAAGAGCCCCTGCGCTGCACGTTCTGCGGCAAAAGCGAGCTTGAGGTCGAACAGCTCATCGCCCAGGGCGGTGCGTATATCTGTGACGACTGCGTCGCCGCCTGCAACGACGTGATCGTGTCCAAGGCCATCCATTCGGCGCAGGAAGACGGCCGCCTTCTCACGCCGCAGGAGCTCAAGGCCCGCCTTGACGATTATGTCATTGGCCAGGACGAAGCCAAAAAAATTCTGGCCGTCGCGGTATACAATCACTACAAGCGGGTGCTGTATGCCGACGCGCTGGAGCATGTGCACGCCCGCGACGATGTGGAAATCGAAAAAAGCAACATCCTGCTGGTGGGCCCTTCGGGCAGCGGCAAGACGCTGCTGGCCAAGACGCTGGCGCGTTCGCTGCGCGTGCCCTTTGCCATTGCCGACGCCACAAACCTCACGCAAGCCGGCTATGTGGGCGAAGACGTGGAAAACATTCTCGTCCAGCTTCTGCAGAACGCCGACTATGATCTTGAGGCCGCCCAGAAAGGCATCATCTACATCGACGAAATCGACAAGATTTCCCGCAAGGGCGACGGCCCTTCCATCACGCGTGACGTTTCGGGCGAGGGCGTGCAGCAGTCGCTTTTAAAAATCATCGAAGGCACCATTGCCAACATTCCTCCCAAGGGCGGCCGCAAGCACCCGCAGCAGGAATTCATCCGCATGGACACGTCCAACATTCTGTTCATTGTGGGCGGCGCCTTCATCGGGCTTGACAAAATCATCGAGCAGCGCGTGCGCGGCGGATCCATGGGCTTTGCCGGGCGTGTTGCCAGCTCTGGCGAAATGACGCAAAGCGCCCTGCTCGATCAGGTGCATCCCAACGATCTGGTCAAGTTCGGCCTGATTCCCGAATTTGTGGGCCGCGTTCCGGTGATGACCCATGTGGACGATCTGGACGAGGCGGATTTGATCCGCATTCTCACCGAGCCCAAGAACGCCCTGACCCGGCAGTACAAGAAGCTGTTTGAGCTGGAAGGCGTGACCCTGCGCTTCAGTTCCGACGCGCTCAAGGCTGTGGCGGCCAAGGCGCTGGAACGCAAGACGGGCGCGCGCGGCCTGCGCAGCGTCATGGAAAAGGTCATGCTGGACATCATGTATCAGCTGCCTTCCATGCACGGCGTGGCCGAATGCGTCATCAACGACGCGGTCATCAACCAGTCTGCGCCGCCGGTCTACATTTATCAGCAGGACGCTCAGGTCGCCCGGTAGCGTCCCGGGACCGCCTGTGCGGCATGTAGGCATGCCGTGCAGGCTCGACGCGGCGGAAACATCGCGCGACAAGCGCTTTTTGCCGGATCCGGCACGGAGGCGGCGGCCTTTGGGACGCTGCCTTCTGCGCAGAGAAGAGCGCCGGCTGCCTGCCGCGCGGCGGCGTTGCCGGAAACTCCGCCCTCAAGGCGCAAAACGGGACGTTGTCCGACTCCCAGACGCAGGGACAGCGGCCGCAGAGGAAGACAAGCACGTCAAACCGTATCGTTGCACTATTGACGCGCACCAGGATCAACGAGGGCTGTATGAGGGACATCAACTCGCACACCATCTGGCGCAGCCTTACGGCGTGTTTTGCGCTGGCACTGCTGTTTTTTGCCGCGCCGGCCGCCCTGCCGGCCGCTGAAACCGTCATCACACTGGAACCGCTGGAGCCGGAAGCCCCTGCCCCTGCCCCCGCCCCCGCGCCAACCCGCTGGAACCTTGCGGCCGACTACATGTCCACCCTGGCCAACAACACCGTGGTTGAGGCCAAGGGCGGCGTGGTGCTTACCCGCGGCGCCGACGAGCTGCGGGCCGATTTTGCCCGCTATTTTACCGAAACAGGCTGGGTTTACCTTCAGGGCAACGTGTTTATCCGCGTGGAGTCCGACACCATCAACGCCGAAGAAGCCGAATTTGACCTGCGCAATCAGGTTGGCTGGCTGCATAACGGCGTGATTTTTGTCGAAGGCACGCACATGTACGTCAAGGGCGAAGAAATCGTCAAACACGACAAAAGCCGCTACACGTTCAACGAAGCCCGGCTGACCACCTGCGACGGCCTCAATCCTGCCTGGGCCGTCAGGGCCAATCAGATCACCCTGGAACTTGACGGCTACGCCCAGCTGTACCACACCAACGTGGCCATCAAGGATACCGGCGTCTTTTACTCGCCCTTCCTGATGCTGCCGGCCAAGACCACCCGGCAGAGCGGCCTGCTGATGCCCGACTACGGCTACAGCTCGCGGCGCGGCATGTATCTGACCCTGCCCTTTTACTGGGTGCTTGACGACACCAGCGACATGACCTTTTATGTGGGCGGCATGACCAAGCGCGGGCCCAGCTACGGCGTGGAATACCGCTCCATGCCCTACACCACGCAGAAAACCTGGTTCATGTTCTCGGGCATGCACGACAACGACACCGTCACCATTCCCGGGTCAAGCCCTGTGGATCACAGCAGCCGGTCTGTGCGCAGCAACCAGAGCCGCTACTGGCTGCGCGGCATGGCTGACGGCGAGCTGGGCGCTTCCGGCTGGCAGTACCGCACCAACATCGACTTTGTTTCGGATCAGGATTACCTGCGCGAGTTCAACAGCGGCCTGCTCAGCTATTCGCGTTCCCGAAACCAGCTCTATTCCATGTTTGGCCGCGACCTGGCGGAAGAAGACCGCAACCGCGTCAGCGAAGGCATCCTGGCCAAGGACTGGGACCGCTTTGGCGTGGCCATAAGCGCCCGCTACGAACAGGATCCCACGCTTGGCCACGGCAACGCGCCCCTCTCGAGCGATACCACCACCCAGCGCCTGCCGCAGCTTGACGCCTTCATGTACAAGGGCAGCCTGATTGAAGGCCTGCCCTTTGAGGCCGAAGCGCAGTTCACAACCGGCTACCTGTACCGGCGCTCGGGCACCTCGGGCCTGCGCACCGAACTGACGCCCAAGCTGTCCATGCCGCTCAATCTCAAATACCTGTCGGTCATCCCCACTGTGGGCGTCCGTCAGACCTGGTATTCGGGCACGTCTGTCGATCACGACTACGACGAATTTTCAAACAGCCTGGGCACAAATCCCAGCCTGACCGGGCGCACCCGCACCGTGCCTGAAGTCAACGTGAGCGCCTATACCGACGCCAACCGCGTCTGGCGTCTGGACAACGACCCCTATGTCAGGGGCAAGTCCGGCCAGGGCTATTTTGCCGGCTGGGTGGGGCTGCGCCACGACGTGCAGCTGCGCCTTGATTACGACTATGTCCGCGACGTCAACCAGGACGACAACCCCTTCTACACCGACAGCGACCGCCTGCTGTCCACCAGCGAGCTGACCTATTCCATCACCAACATTCTGACCCGCAAGCGCGCCGTACAAAAGCCCAAGCCGCAAAACGCCATCCAGACCGCACCGCTGGAAGGCGCGGCCGCCCAGGCAGGAAACGACGTTGACTACGATTATCTTGATCTTGTGCGCTGGAAGGTGGAATGGGGATACGACTTTGAAGAACGCCGGCGCGACGAGTATCTGGATCTTGCCCGCAGAAGGCCGCTCAAGGACATCCTTTCCGAGCTGACCCTCACGCCGGTGGACTGGTTTTCCTATGTGGGCAAGACCTACCTGTCTCCCTACACCGGCGAGCTGTCGCGGCACGATCACACCGTTTCCTTCCGCTGGAAGGACAAGCTGTCCTGGAGCACCAGCCTTGACTACCGCACCGAAGACTATAACCGGCGCGAAAGCCTGCGCAGACCCTTCCGCAACGGGCGGCCCAATCTGACCACGCCTGTCCGCCAGCTGCGCAACGTGATCACCATCCGGCCGGTCCCCAACTGGGCACTCAGCCTGCTTGACTACCGCGATTTGCGCAAACCCGGCACCTTTGGTTCGGGCTACGAAAAGGCCGCCACACTGAGCTACCGGCATCAGTGCTACACGCTGATTTTCGAGTACCGTTACGACAACTTCGATTCCAGCTACTCCGTCTTCTTCCAGATCCCCGGCCTGTTTGAACCGACCGGCCGGCGCTGAAGCAGGCACAGGCTGCGACACGGGCGCCCGCCACCGCTGCCGGGCGCCCGTTGCGTATGGCGGCCAGGCAGAGGCAGCGCCCCCAAAACGTCCGCGCGGAGCGCCGGAAGACCGCGCAGTCCCTCTGCCAGGCGGGCTGCGCGCCGTTTTTCCGCCCTGCCCTTCCTTCTGGTCCGCACCCGGCAGGGCGGCCGCCCCCCGGCGGGGCCGCATCCCGGCGGAACAAACGGTTTTTAACGTGGCGTTAGTGTGCGCATCCTGCCGCAGGGCGGGACACAGCCTTCCCGGCGGGCTGCCCGGCCCCTGCAATCCAGACGCCTGCGCACAGAGGAATTCCCGATATGAGTCAAGAAGATTATGTGTTTCACCGCAACCAGCACTGGAAAGAGCTTTTCCCGGATCTGCAACTGGATGGCGTCTGGGGGCGCGTCCAGCGCCTGGCGCGCTGCCACAACCTGCTGAGCAGCCAGGCCATGCGGCCCTTTGGCCTGCGCAATGCAGAAGCGGACGTGCTGGCCGCCCTGCTGTTCAGCGGGGAGCCTTACGAGCTGACCCCAAAGCAAATCACCGCCCAGTGCTACAGAACGCCGGGCGCCATCACGGGCATTCTTGACGCGCTGGCCGCACGGGGGCTGATCACCCGGCACCCCAACGAAAAGAACAGGCGCAGCTATATCGTCGCGCTGACCGAACAAGGGGTGCAGCTGGCCAAAGAATCGTTTTTTGCGCAGATTGACACCGAAAAAAAGCTGCTGAACATGCTGGCTGCCGGGGAAAAAAAGGCGCTGGCCGCGCTGCTGAAAAAAGTTCTTATCGATCTGGAAGGCAAAAAGCTCATCTGACAGCCCTGTTGCGGCCCTGCGCCCATGGCGGAGCCGGACCCGGCATCCTGCCCGCCTGCCAGCGCGCCAGTGCGCCGTTTTTTTTGCTGCCTGCCGCGCTGACGCGCGGTTCTGATCCGCCCGGCCGCCTCAGGCGCGGGCTTTTTCTTTATATCAACACGCTGTTCTGCCGCACATGGACACATGGGGGCCGGCTGCTCCCCTCTTGCGCGGCCTTGCGGTGCCGGCTGCCCGCCACCGCCGGCCGGGTGCTGGATGCAACGCCTGCGGCGGGGTGTTATGGCCGCGGCGCGCGTGTGCCCTGCTGCCCCCGGGCGCTTGCCCGCCTGCCCGGCGCCAGACAAAAAAACAGGCGCGCCTTGTGGCGCGCCTGCAAAAAAAGTGAGACGGCGGCTTGCCGGCAATGGCCCTGAACCGGCCGGCCGGCGGCTGAGACCGGCCGGATGTTGCCGCGCTGCCGGCAGGGCCTGCCCTGGCGGGCGCTCCCTCTGCCCGCACCGCCGCCTGTCTGTCCGTTCCCCGCGGCCTGTTGCCAACACGCGCCGGGATCCGGGCAAACGGCCTTCCCCCCTGCACGCCACAGCCGCATGACCGCCGCCGTGCGGTCACTGCGCGGCCGTGCATGCCTGCGGCACTGTCATGGCCTTCTGCCACGCCGGCCGCAGGACGGTCCGGCGATGCAGAAGGCGCACTGTCAGCCGCCGGCGCCCTCAGAACGTCTTGGGACCGATCAGCTTGAAGAAGCGCATGATCAGATAGCAGGCCACATAGGTTGCGGCAAACAGCCCCAGGGTTACGGGCATGCCCCAGTCGTAGACCACATAGCCGTGCAGGATGAAGTTGACATAGAAGAAAATAAAGACCTGGATGTTCCACATGCCGGCTTCCACCGAAACCGTCGTCTTCAGTTCGCTGTCGACCATCCGCAGCAGGATCAGGCCGGTGGGGATGGTGCCGGTGCAGGTGCCAAACATCATGACGGTCCGTTCAAAGGAGTATCCCGGCACCCGTCTGCCAAAATACAGGCAGAACACCAGCGTAAACGCGGCCAGCACGATGGAGACGACCACAATGGGGATGATGTAGGTCTTGACGATGGCGAACTTGACCCCGACCAGGGTTGTCAGCAGCAAAAATTCGACCATCCAGCCCGCCAGGCGCGTCATGGAATCGCCGTCAATGAGGTAATCGATCTTCAGCATCTTCATCAGCTGGCGCATGAGCAGGCCTGCCGACAGGCAGAACAGGAAGAACAGGCCCCACAGCGTCCCGCCGATGCTGGGCGGCGTCACCGAAGCCACGGCGTCAACAAGGTAGTATGCGCCCAGCCAGGCCACAAGGATCAGGGAAATCTGCACGGCAAGGCTGTCCACGTTGGCGTTCTGGGTCACCAGATGGAGCCCGGCGGGGCGGTGATCCCGGGCCAGAAGCCCTGTGCGGATTTCTTCGGGAACCGAGCCCACAGGATAGGTGTTGAGGCCCTTGCGGATACCCCAGCGCACCAGCGGAACGCCCAGGGCAAAGGCCACGATGAACCCAATCCCGGCATAGGCCATGGCGATTTGTCCCATGCCTTCATAACCGAACTTTTCCCAGACCAGGCCGGTGGAAATGGCCTGACCCGGCCCGGCCGTAAAGCCCTGCGCCGCCAGAAAGCCCACGCTGGGCAGGTAGTCGTCGCCCGTAACAACGCGCAGGATATAGATAATGAGCGTGGCAATGATGAGCTGGGAGGCAAGGCTCATGTGCCACATCTGGCCCTGCCAGATCGCGCCGCGCCACCATCTCGCGCGCGGCCGAGCCGTCCTCGTCGTGCACCTTGCTCATGCCCCGCAGCCCCAGGCAGACAAAGGAAATGGCAAAGAAATGATAGGCCAGCGGCGGGTACAGTTCCGGCTTGACGCCGGGAAAGCCCGTCGTGTTGAGGACCACAAAGCCGATAATGCCGCCTATCAGGCAGGCCGGCACCATGTACTCCTGAAAAAAGCGGACCTTGGCGCGCAAAAAGACGCCCAGCAACAGAAGGATTGACAGGAAACCAAAGCCAATCAGCAGCGACATGTCAAAAAACGCCTTCATGTCTCCTTCCTCTTTTCTTCATGTCTCTAGGCCCCGGCATAGGACGGGACGTCATCCGACAAACGGCCGTCCTGCGCCACAAGGCGGCCCCGCTTGATCACAAAGCGCGGGAACGTCGCCTCAAGCAGCGCGCAGGCGCGGTGCTCCTGCGGGAACACGACACAGTCGGCCCAGCAGCCTTCCTCAAGCCCGTACTCGTGCAGCCCCAGCACTGCCGCGCTGCCATACGTCCCGGCGTCGTAGGCCATTTCCAGATCCTCGCGCCGTCTGAAATCGCTCAGATACGCCAGCAGCATCACCCGTTCGCGCATGTCGTTCATGCCGTAGGGGCCCCACAGGTTGCGCATGTTGTCTGTCCCCACGCCGTACGCCAGTCCGAACCGCCTGGCCTGCCGCAGCGAAGGGAACGGAACGTGCCCCGGCACATGGGTCACAAGCCGGATGTCAAGGGCCTTCATGCGGCTGGCAAGCGGCGCAAACGCTTCGTCCGAAAGGTTTGCCAGGCACCACGCGTGGCTGAAGGTCAGCCGTCCTGCAAGCCCGAGCGCCTCGGCCTTGTCAAGCAGCAGCTGCATGGTGAACATGCCCAGCGTGCCGCGCTCGTGCAGGTGCAGGTCGACACGGCAGCCCGTATCTGCCGCAAATCCCAGCGTCAGATCGATGGAACGCACAGGATCCCTGTCCCGGTCGCACGGATCGGCGCCGCCAATGCAGTCAACGCCCAGCTCCACGGCCCTGGACATGGTCGGCACAGGCTCGGTGACCATGTTCAAAATCCCGTTGCTGGGGAACGCCACATATTCGACATCCAAAAAATCCCTGAACGCTTCCCTGGCCTCAAGCGCTTCCTTAAGCTCGTCCAGGCCGCAGCTGCCCACGTCAATGTGCCCCCGGACGTGCGTGGACCCGCGCCGGATGGCTTCCCTGAACTGCGTGTAGCAGTTCTTCAGGCTGTTCATGCGGCCGTGCTTTGCCAGGTATTCCGCCTCGGCCCGGGCCCGCTTGGGCACCGTGTCGCCATAGTCATAGTCGACCCACGGCCCGCCGACAAACGTCTGCCCCGGGTGAATGTGCGCATTCACAAACCCCGGCGCAATCATGCCGCCGGCACAGTCCAGCACCGGCCCTTCCGGCGTGGCGTTTGCCGGCAAATCGCCGATGCGCGCAATCCGGCCGGCGCGAATGACCATGTCGGTCTGCCGCCCGTCGGGAAAACGAGCCTGCCGCAATACCAAATCCCCTGTCATGGGCCCTCCTTATTTTAATATTAAATTATTTAGTTCTAAACTAAATAAAACAGGAAGGCCGCGTCAAGCCTTTTTCGCACCCTGCGCGCGGCGTTCTGAAAATACCGCACCTGTGGCAGCGCCTGATCCGGCAACGGACGTCCGGGAAAAAAGAAGAA
>DVMI01000066.1 GCA_018715085.1 Candidatus Avidesulfovibrio excrementigallinarum
ACCGGCCCCCCTTGCCCCTTCCTAAAACGTTTTCATGGACAGGCACTACAGCAACAGCGCCGCACAAAACACTGCGCACCAGACGCCATGGCAGCCCCCCCTGCCATGACCGGCAAAGGCCCCGCCTGCCCCGCGGCCTGCTGCAAAAAGCCCGCCGCACCCGGAACGCTCCCCATATACGGGGGGCCGGGGGGGCCACGCTCCCCCGGCGGGGTACGGGGCAGCGCCCCGGAAAACACACGGGCAGAGACACAGGGCAGCGCCCCGGAAAACACACGGGCAGAGACACAGGGCAACGCCCCGGAAAAGGGCACTCTCAGGCTCACGGAACCGTGTCCCGGGAAACGGTTCCGGCAGGCGGGGGGGCTCTTCCCTCTGTCCGGCGCGTAGGGTATGATCGGTCAATGGAACGCAGACGACTGATCATTTCGGGCCAGGTTCAGGGGGTGGGCTTTCGTCCCTTTGTTTATCGTGAAGCTGTGGCGCGCGGGCTTTCGGGCTATGTGGGCAACACGCCCGACGGCGTGATTATTGAAGTTCAGGGCGAGGCCGCCGCGCTGGACGGGCTGGAAAGCGCCCTGCGCCACAACCCGCCGCCGCTGGCGCGGATTGTGACGCTTGAGGTTGCGGCCGTTCCGGTGCGGGCGGACGAAGACGCCTTCTGCATCCGGCACAGCGATGCCGGCGGTCATGGTCACAGCGTGTTGATCAGCCCTGACGTGGCCACTTGTGACGACTGCCTGCGCGAGCTGTTTGACCCGGCCGACCGCCGTTATCTGTACCCGTTCATCAACTGCACCAACTGCGGCCCGCGCTACACGCTCACGCGATCCATCCCGTATGACCGGGCCACCACCTCCATGGCCTGTTTTCCGCTCTGTCCGGACTGTGCCGGAGAGTATGCCGATCCGGCCAACAGGCGTTTCCATGCGCAGCCCAACGCCTGTCCTGTCTGCGGTCCTAAACTGTGGACGGCGCTTCCCGGCGGCGGCAGCAGCCGTCCTCCGGCAGGCCCGCAGACCGACTATCTTGCGCCTCTTGAAGAGACGGCCCGTGCCCTGCTGGCCGGGGAGATTGTGGCCATCAAGGGGCTGGGCGGCTTTCACCTGGCCTGCGACGCCCACAACACCGGCGCCATAGCGCGGTTGCGGGAGCGCAAGCGCCGTCCGCACAAGGCGCTGGCCGTCATGGTGGCCGGCACGGAGGCGGTATGCCGTCTGGCCCTGCCGCGCCGGGAGGAGCTGACGCTGCTGACCGGTCACACGCGGCCCATCACGCTCATTGCGCGCCGTTCCCCGCAGGAAGGCGGCCTGCCCGCCCTGCTTGCCCCGGATGTGGACACGCTGGGCTTTATGCTGCCCTATACGCCGCTTCACCATGTCCTGTTGCGCCTGGTTGAACGGCTTGCCCCGGCGCAGGCGCGCCCCGCCGCGCTGGTCATGACCTCGGGCAACGCCGGCGGCGACCCCATCTGCCTGGGCAACCGCGAAGCCCTGCACGCCCTGCGCGGCATTGCCGACCGTTTTTTGCTGCACGACCGGGACATTTTGATCCGTGCTGACGATTCGGTGGCCCGCGTGCTTGGGGACGGCACCGTCCAGTTTCTGCGCCGCGCCAGGGGCTATGTGCCCTCGCCATTGCCGCTGCCCGGGGCCTGTGCGCCGCACGATGCCGCGCGGCCGGTGGCGGTGGCCACGGGCGCGGATCTGAAAAACACCCTCTGCCTGACCCGGGGGGGCGACGCTTTTGTCAGCCAGCACATTGGCGATCTGGGCAATCCGGCCATCAACGCCTTTCACGGCGAAATTGTCAGCCACCTTACTGCGCTGCTTGAAGTGCGGCCCGCAGCCGTTATCCGGGATCTTCACCCCGACTATCATTCCACGCGGCTGGCCGAAGCGCTGGCAGAAGCCGGCGGCGGCCTGCCTGTGCATGCGGTGCAGCACCACGCCGCCCATCTGTTTGCCGTGCTGGGCGAACACCGCCATTCCGGCCCGGCCTTAGGGCTTATTCTTGACGGCACGGGCTATGGCGAAGACCGCACCATCTGGGGCGGCGAACTGCTGCTGGCCGGCGACACCGGCGACGTGACCCGCGTGGGGCGGCTCTCGCGCTTTAAGCTGCCGGGCGGCGAGGCGGCCATCCGCGAACCCTGGCGGCTGGCCTGCGATTTTATTGCCAGGCTTGACCTGCCGCAGGCGGCCGCCTTTTTCCCGAAGGTGGATCCGGCGCGCTTAAACGGCGTTCTGGAAGTGGCCAGGCACGGGCTTGGGGTGCCCACTTCCAGCTGCGGCCGGCTGTTTGATGCGGCGGCCGCCCTGCTGGGCCTGTGCGGCTGCATCACCTACGAAGGTCAGGCCGCCATCCGCCTGGAACACGCCCAGGATCACGGGGCTGCCGGGGCTCTGCCCTGGGTACTGCGCGAAACGGACGACGGCGCCGGTCCGCTTGTGGAGCTTGATGCCGACAGCCTGGTCCGGGAACTGATTGTGGCGCGGCTGGCGGGCGTTGCTGTGCCGGTGCTGGCCCGGCAGTTCCACCGCGGCCTGATTGAAGGGCTTGCCGCCCTGTGTGCCGCGGCAGCCCGCCGCACAGGCGTGACGACCGTAGCGCTTGGCGGGGGCGTGTTTTTGAACCGCACCGTATCTGACGAGCTGCCGCCCGCGCTGGCCGCCCTGGGGCTGACGCCGCTGCGCAGCCGGGAACTGCCGCCCGGGGACGGCGCCATAAGCTACGGACAGGCGGTGTGGTTTGTGAAAAAAAAACTGCAGCAGAACCCGCCCGCGCAACGGGCTTGACTCTTTTGCCCGCCGGGTGAATGCTGCCTTCGACAACTGTCACATACGGCAGGCGGGGACGGTTGCAGCCTTTTTGCGCAACGCCCGGGCAGCGTTCCGGCGTTCCCTGCCGGCAGGCGTTTTGCGGTCAGGCCTGTCTGCGTCTGTGTGCTCAACACAGACGGAGCAGGCGCCCGCGCCTGTCCTGCGGGACCGGCCCACGGCCTGCCATAACGACGCATTATAATGAACCCATAGAGACGAACAGGAGGTTTCCCCCATGGCCAAACACGTTGTCGTCATCGGCGCGGTGGCGCTGGGCCCCAAGGCGGCCAGCCGTCTGAAGCGCCTTGCTCCGGATACCGAAATCACCATGATTGATCAGGCCAACTTCATTTCCTTCGGCGGATGCGGCATCCCGTATTTCGTCTCGGGCGAAGTCAACAGCGTGGACGCGCTGCGTTCCACCAACTACGGCGCCATCCGCGATCCGCGCTACTTCATTGACCGCGGCATCAACATGCTCAACGAAACCCGGGTGACCGCCATTGACCGCGCCGCGCACACTGTTTCGACAGAACACGTCCGCACCGGCGAAAAAAAGACGTTCAGCTATGACAAGCTCGTCCTGGGCACCGGCAGCATTCCCAAGATGCCTCCGGTTGAAGGCCGGGATCTGGGCAACGTGACCTCCGCAACCAAGCTCGAAGCCGCCCAGCTCGTGCGCGACGCCTGCGCCTCGGGCAAGGTCGCCAGCGCCGTTGTGGTGGGCGGCGGCTTTATCGGCCTTGAAATGGCCGTGGCCCTGGCCGACATGTGGGGCGTAAAGACCTCTGTCGTCGAATTTATGGATCAGCTCATGCCCGGCGTGCTCTCGCCCGTGCTGGCCGATATGGTCCGCCACGATCTGGAAAGCAACGGCGTGTCCGTCTATACCTCCGAAAAGGTCATGCGCCTTGAAGGCAAGGACGGCATGGTTACCCGCGCCGTGACCGACAAGCGCACCCTTGACGCCGACCTCGTCATCTTTGCCACGGGCTTTGCCCCCAACAGCGCCCTGGCTCAGGCCGCCGGTCTGGACATCGATCCCGTGACCAAGGGGATCCTTGTCAACGATCACATGCAGACTTCTGACCCCGACATCTATGCCGGCGGCGACTGCGTGGCCGTGCCCAACCTCATTTCTGGCAAGCCTGCCTGCTTCCAGCTCGGTTCCATCGCCAACCGTCAGGGCCGCGTCATCGGCACCAACCTGGCCGGCGGCGACGCCACCTTCAAGGGCGCTGTGGGCACCTGGGCCGTCAAACTGTTCAAAATCTCGGCCTGCGGCGTCGGCCTGACCCCCGCCCGCGCCGAATCGGCCGGCTTTGCTCCGCTGGCCGTCAACGTCGAACAGCTCGACCGCGCCCACTTCTATCCCGAAAAGGAAATGATGACCCTCGAGCTTGTCGTGGACAAAAACACCCGTCAGATGCTCGGCCTGCAGGGCGTGTGCACCGCCGGTGACGCGCTCAAGGCCCGCATTGACGCCGCCGCCACCATGCTCCAGTTTGGTCCGCGCACCCTCGACGACCTGTCCAACGCCGAAGCCGCCTATGCGCCGCCCTTCTCCGGCGCGCTCGATACCCTCAACGTTGTGGCCAACGTGGCCGACAACGTCCTTGCCGGACGCCTTGTGCCCCTGTCGTCCCGCGAATTCTCGAACCTGTGGAAGGAACGCGACGTCAACCACGTCTATTTTGTGGACTCTCGTCCGGCCGCCGCATCCGAAAAAACCGCCGCAGCCTACCCCGGACAGTGGCACGCCCTGCCGCTTGAAGCCCTGTTTGCCGACGACGCGGCCGAAAAACTCGCCGCCCTGCCCAAGGATCGGCCCATGGCCCTTATCTGCAATACCGGCCTGCGCTCCTATGAAGTGATGCTCAAGCTGCGCCGCGCCGGCTTTGACAACCTGTCCATGGCCCTCGGCGGCATGCAGACCATGATCAAACGCGGCGAAACGTTCTAACCCGTCCGCCGGCGATCCCTCATCTCCCGGGGGGAAGGGAGAACCCCTTTTGCAAAAGGGTTCTCTCCCTTCCCCCCGTCCCCCATCCCTCTTCCCAAAACCTGCACCGCAAAAGCCGTCCCTTTTCCGGCATGCGCGGCAAAACCCGGCGCGCCATGCCAGAGCGGCGGTTGCAGGCGTCCACCACGGTCCCCGCACACGGCAAAGCCCTGCGTTGAGCCGCACAACATCGGAATACGCCGCACGGTCCCGCACACGCGCGGCAAAACCCCGTCCGGCGCACAAAACGCGCGCCTGCTGCCTCTGAAGCCCAAAAAAATCCGGCACAACGCGGCCGCTGCTCCGCCAGCCTGGCCCGTTGCCGTGCAGGCCACAGCCTTTGCATTGTTTTGCAACGCGTCAGCAGAAAGAAGAAGAAAAAGAAAAGACGCGGCCGCAACTGGCCCCGCCGCTGCGGCTGCCCTGTGCGGCGTGCCGTTTTGGGCAGCGCCGGGCTGTTCGCCATGCAGCGCATTTTGTCTGAAAAAATTTCGGGAAGGAGAATGGGGGGCACGGGGGGAAGGAGGAGAACCCCTTTGCAAAGGGGTTTCCTTCTTCCCCCCGGACAAAACAACGCTACTATACGGCGGCGGGTCCGGCGGCACTTTCGGCCTGCCACCAGTGCAGGCCCATGCACAGCACGGCGGCGGTTTCCCAGCGCAGCACGCGTTCGCCAAGGGAGAACGGGGCAAAGCCGGCGTCTTTGAGCGCTTCGGCCTCGCGGGGGGCAAAGCCGCCTTCGGGGCCGATGACGCAGAGGGTCATCCCGGGGCGGGCCAGATCGCCGGCTTCCAGGTGCCGGGAGGGGCCGAGCGTGTTTTCGAGCAGCACATGGCGCTGGCTGATCTGTCCGGCGTCGGCGGCAGCGATGAGATCGCGCACGCCGCCCGGCAGTGTGCGCAGTGCCGGCAGCCACGGATTGTGGCACTGTTTGACGCCGGCAATCAGTTGTGCGTGCCAGGTGTCTTTAGGTTCTTCGGGCACGGGGAACTGCGAGCGTTCTGCCTGCCAGAACCAGATTGCGGCCGCGCCAAATTCCACGGACTTTTCAAAAATCCAGCTGCGCCGTGCGGCCTTGGTCCAGGCCGGGGCAAGGATCAGGCCGGATTGCGGCCTGGGGTGCGTCCAGACGTCCAGCTGCCGCAGCGTCACCTGATTGCGCCCGCAGCGTTCGATGCGAAACGCGCCTTCGCGGCCCTGGCCGTCCAGCAGGCGCACGTCGTCGCCTTCGCGCAGGCGCAGGACGCGCAGCAGGTGATGTGCGTCGTCGCCTTCCAGGCTGCATGTTTCGCCCCATGCTTCGGGCGGCAAAAAAAATGTCCGGGGATCCGACCAGTCGTATCCCCGGTCCTGTTCGGTTTGTGGCATACCGTCCTCCATGCTGTTCATCTGTATCCGGTGTTCCATTCTTGTGCGCCGGGGGACGCCTGGGAGCAGGACGCGGGGGGTTGCGCGCTGCGTAAGGCCGGCTGGCGCTGTCCGGCTTGGGCGCAGACGCGGCGTCCGGCAGGGGAACCCGGGGTGTTGCTCTATGTCGGGCCGCGGCGCTCTGGCGCAACGAGCCGGGAGCCGGGGCAGGATTTTGCCGCATTGCAGGACGGGCGTGCGCCTGAGCCGGGGACGCCGTACAGGGGCGTGCGGGGCCGTGGCGTGCGCGGCAGAGGAGTCCGGCCAGCCCTTTGCGGGGCCTGGCTGTCAGGCAGACTGCACCGTGCTGATCCTGCGGGATTTGCGGATGGCCTTGATTTCGTCAAACAGACTGACAATGCGGAAATAGGCCTTGCGCACTTCCTTGCCGCGCGGGGTCAGATCCGGTTCGCTGCGTTCGATGTACATGCGGCGCAGGTAGCGATCGTCGAGCATTTTTTCCACAATTTCGATGAGCGGATCAATGAGCGTGTCAAAATAATTGCCCAGGTCGAACTTGAGGTCATGCAGGAGGTTGATGGCCTCGTCGAGCATTTCGATATAGCTCAGCTGGCGGCCCTTGTATTTGCGCTCGGCGATGCTTGCCAGTTCGTGCAGGCGGCGCGCCTGGCGGATATAGGCGTACACCGACCGCACTTCCTGCACCACGTCGCCAAGGGGCGTGCCGAGGGCGTCCTGCACTTCCGACGAATTGAGGTAGCCGTCAAGCACCCGTGTCACGCCGGCATAAAATTCCTCGCTGTAGCCGATGATCCGGCGCTGGTTTTTGACCAGCCAGGCGTGCAGCACCTTAAGGCGTTTTTCTGCCGTTTCGGTGCTTTCGACCACTTCTGAGCGGTGATAGATCATGCGGCCCATATATTCGCCGCGCACAATGTCGTTGAGGCGCAGCAGCATGGTGCTGCTGTCGCGGATGACGCTGAACCCGCTCAGGCTTTTGCCGGTCAGGGGGTGAATGACTTCCTGCGTGGCCACCGACAGCGCACGATCCTGCCGGATGTTCGTTGCGTGGAAACTGTGCTGCTTGTAGACAACGCGCAACAATACCACCAGGCGATCCCGGTCCACAAAGCAGCCGGCCTTGTCAAGCTGTTCGATAAGATCGGCCCGTTCGGGATCCACCTTGACCAGCGCCACCTTTTCGACCTTTGGATAGCGCCTGGGGCTGGTGCCGTCGTTCCAGATGGTGGACAACACGCGGTCGGACTGCCCCAGCGTGCGCACCATGAACCGTTCGCCAAGCTTGTGCAGGCGTCTGGCAAATACGGCCGAGGAGGTCCGGCGCTCGGAAGCCACGGGGAACCCGTAAAGCTCCATCAAAAACTGGTTGACGAACATGCGGTTGCGCTCATAGAGCGCATTGTCGCCCATTTTGAATTTGCCGATTTGCAGGCCAAAGCGCTTGAGTTCGCCATCAAAGTCGGAAGGGAAGGAGGCAAAGACGCCGGTCAGGTGATATTGCCCCTGGGGATCCTTGGCAAAAACCTGCGCCCGGTCCATCTCTGCCAGATAGGGCAGCACTGCCGGATAGACGTGCAACGAGGTGACGTCTTCGCGGTGGAAGCGATCGCGGAACGGCGCCTGGAGTTTTTTGGGCAGCCGCGCCATGATGGTCTGAACGTTGCCGGCCGTCACATGATTTTCAAGGGGACAGCATTCCCCTTTGGCCTGCCGCATCACGTCGGTGACAGGATGAAGAATGTCGTACTGGAAAATTTCGCTGAAGCTTTCAAGCTCGCGATCGATGGCGATCATGGAAAAGCCGGGGAGTTCCTTGTATTCCCACAGCTCGCACTCAAAGGGAGGCATCAAGTCTCGGGAGTCGACAAGCGGGTAGCGCGCATCCTGTTCTTCATAGGCGCGCAGCAGACAGTAACGGATTTGAACTGCGTCAAGAAATTCTTTAAGACGCGGCAGGCTAGAAATATCAAGTTCCTGTTCGACTCTCCCGTCTGTAAAAACAAACTCTCCTTCGCTGAAAGCCTCCGCCCATGAGAACTCCATAAGCAACCTCGCCCTTCGTTGTGACGCAACCAGCCCTTGTGTGCGTCAGACACCTCTCTCCCCCATTCCTGCTAGACTTATAGTCTATAAGACATGCAACGGCACTTGTCCATTCCCGGCGCAAGATTTTCTGCATCTTCGCCGTGCGCGCCCCCCGGCAGGCAGTGCGCCAGCCTTGAACCGGACAGGTCCGGCGCGCCCTGACGGCACCGCACCGGCGCGCCCTGTCCGGCCTCTGCCTGCCCCGCCTGCCCGGACAATGCGCCTGACGGCAGGCGGACAACGCAGACCTTGCTGCGATTTTTGCAGCCTCCCTGACGGCATTGCCGCCCCGCCGGGCAGACCGTCCGGCAAGACGTCCGGCAAAGCGGCCGCACCGCGGCCCGTGCCTTGCCCGGCGCAGCGCTTTCCGGCAGGCGCGGCAATCCGGGCCGGTTACGCAAACAGTCCGGCCAGACCGGCGGCCTGCGCCTCGCCGTCTGTTTTGCGGATGTCGCCCGGCTCCTGCACGCCGGGAATTTCCACCCTGCCCACAATCTGTGCGCCCATCAGCTCAAAACTCTTGTCAAAGGCGATGTTGATGCCGTCAAACGTGTCCATTCCGTCGTCAGCGCAGCAGCTGATCAGCGCACACCGCTTGCCGGTAAAAAGACGCCCGCCTGCATACAGCGCATACAGTTTGTCCAGCAGCGCCTTGACCTTTGCCGGGAAGGTGTACCAGTACACCGGACAGGCCACCACAATGCCTTCGGCCGCCGTGAGCGCTTCGGCCACCTTGTTGAAATCGTCGTCAAACACGCAGGCCTTTCCGGCACTGTAGCAGCTGTTACAGGCATGACAGGGGCCGATGTCCAGCCTGGCCGCGTCAATCATGGTCACTTCAAGCCCCTTGTCCCGCGCAGCGGCGGCAAACGCTTCCGCCAGGGCCACACTGTTGCTGTTTTTTCTCAGGCTGCCGGTAATCACCACCACACTGCTCATAGCCAGAACTCCTTTGCTTCGGCCTTTTGTCATTCATCCGCACAGTCCGTGCCCGCACAGGCGCTGCCAACGCCGCCCTGTTTTTGGCCGCGGCCTGCACGGCCCCAGGCCCGGGCTGCGGACAACACTTGCAGGAAAACGCCTGCCAGGCAGGAGGCGCGGCTTTTCCCCCCCCGGCAAACAACGGCCGGCCAGCGCGCCACGGCCGCAATCATGCCGCACCGGCGCAGCCCCGCCTGAACGCCAGGCAGCGGACGCGCCGCACCCGCACAAGCCGGCCGGGCACGCGGTATGCCCGCACAAGTGAGGAACGCCGCCAGGCCGGCGGCGCAGACTGCCCTGAAAGTCCCCTGCTGTCCTGTGCGCCCGGAAAGTGCCCCGGCCCCGGCGCTCTGCGCTGATACAAGGCAACGGCGGCCCTGCGCCGGAGACGTCCCCCCGAGCCATTCTCATGGATAGCACTTTGAGCCAAAGAATGCTATGCTGCAAGCCACATGCCGGACCTGCAGCAGAGGCCGCGCGGCGCGTATGCCGCCCCTCCGCAGGCCTGCCTTCGACGGCCTGAAGAAGGCAGTCGCCGCAACAGGCCCGGCACTCCGGCACGCCACACGCGCGGCCGCCCGAAGGTCAAGCCCGCGCGCCTACCAGCTGTGAGGGAAAAACCATGTCATTTTGCCGCCTCATTCTGCTTGCTGCCGTGCTTGTTCTGCTCGCACCCCAGGCAGACGCTCCCGCCGCGTCACAGGACCGGCCTGGCTCCGATCAGCCCGTGTTGATCAAAACAGTCGTCTTGATGCGCCACGGTGTCCGCGCGCCGACCCAGGCCCCCGAGACACTTCAGGAATGGTCCGGCAAACCCTGGCCTGTCTGGCCGGCCGCGCGCGGAGAACTCACCGAGCGCGGCGCAACGCTGGTCAGCCTGTTCTGGCAGGCCGAAGGCGCCCGGCTGCGCGCCCAGGGACTGCTGCCCCCCGGCCCTCTGAACAGGTCGGACGTGCTGGTGCTGGCCGATCTGGATCAGCGCACGCGCTCCACCGCCCTGGCCCTTGCCCGGGGACTGGCTCCTGACGACAACGTGCGCGTGCGCGTACGCAACATTCCCGCGCCGGACCCGCTGTTCCATCCGGTCAAGGCACGCCTTTGTGCGCTCAATCCCGCCGCCGTGGCTGCCGACATCACCCCCGCCCGCATCAATGCCCTTGCCGGCAGCCTTGCACCGCAGCTTGACGAACTGGGCGATATCCTGGGCCCTGCCGCGCCCGCCTGGTGCGCCCGCTACCGCCTGACAGCCCCCTGCCGCGTCACCGACGCGCCATCAAACCTGCTCCTTACCCAGGAAAATCATAACGTAAACCTGTCCGGGGGCCTGCCCGCCGCCAGCTCTGCGGCCGAAATCTTTCTGCTGGAATATGGCCAGTGGAACCAGAACGCCGCCTGGGGCGCCCTGGACGCCGCCCGCCTGGGCAACCTGCTGCGCGTGCATACCGACACGTTCAACCTGATCAACCGCGCCCCCTCTGTGGCCGCAGCCCGCGGCAGCGCCCTGCTTGAAGCCATGCTGCAAAGCCTGGACGGCTCACACCCGGATCAGGCCTTCAACACCGCCAGGCTGATCGTCTTTGTCGGGCACGACACCAACCTTGCCAACATCGGCGCTCTGCTCAATCTGCACTGGCAGATTCCCGGCTATCCTGCCGACGACATCCCGCCAGCCAGCATGCTGGCCCTGAACCTCTGGCAGACCCCGCAGGGACTCTTTGTCAGCGCCGACTACGCAGCCCAGTCCCCAGAAACCCTGCACAACCCGGATCAGGCCGGTCCGCCGCTGCGCCAGGCCCTTTCCTGGACGGCTGACGCCCCCGCACAGACGCTGATGCCGTTGCGCAACCTGCTCACACGCGTCGAATCCCGCCTGCGCCGCGACTGTATCCCCCGGTGGCCGGAACAAAACAGTTAAGACCTCTATGACACGGGGGGAGGCGGAAACCCTTTTCGTCAAAAGGGTTCTCCGCCTCCCCCCGAGCCCCCCTCCACCTTCCTAAAACGTTTATTTTTGCGGGAACAGGCGGCGGTCAGCCCCCTGAACGCCCGGAATGCAGCCGCCACCCCTGTAACGGGGGCCCGGGGGGGGCATGCTCCCCCGGCGGGGCACGGGGCAGCGCCCCGGATCCTGTCGGAATTCTGACGGAGTGGTGTCAGATTTGGAAGAAAAAGGGGGCGAAGCAGCCCCCTGCACAGGGAGGTTTGTCAGCCGTCCCCGCACACTGCGGTCAGTCGCGTCCGTCCTCGTCGTCCACAGGCAGGCCCAAGGCCCGGCGCTGTTCGAGCAGCCGATCGAGCACGGCCAGCGTCACCCGCAGTCCTCCTTTGCCCCGGCCAACGGCAATGCGCGGTTTGGTAATGCCGTGATAGTCGGAACCGCCTGTCAGGCTCAGGTTATAGCGGGCGGCCAGTTCCACGCAGGTGCGTTCGTCGGCCGCCGAGTGTTCGCTGTGATAGGCTTCGATGGCGTGCAGTCCGCAGGGGAGCAGGCGTTGAATCAGCGCTTCGCGCCACGCGGGCGGGCAGCGCAGCAGCATGGGATGGGCAAAGGCCACGGTTGCGCCAGCCCCGGCCAGCAGGGTCACGGCTTCTTCAGGGGCAAAGGCGGCCTTGGGCACATAGGCCGGGCAGCCCCGCGCCAGATAGGTGCGCATGGCTTCCCGCGTGTCCTTCACATAGCCGCGCGCCTTCATG
The DNA here is from genome assembly GCA_018715085.1 of Candidatus Avidesulfovibrio excrementigallinarum. Taxonomy (GTDB): domain Bacteria; phylum Desulfobacterota; class Desulfovibrionia; order Desulfovibrionales; family Desulfovibrionaceae; genus Avidesulfovibrio; species Avidesulfovibrio excrementigallinarum. Next base: position 11,974 of record DVMI01000066.1, read on the forward strand.
GCCAGCGCAATGTGCGGGCGGCCCATGGATTCGCCGCCCGAAAATTCCCGGACGTCCTCCAGCGTCAGCGGCATGCCCAGTTCGCGCAACCGTTCAAGAATCTGCGCGTTGCGTTCCAGCCGCCGTTCCCGCAGCACGCGCAGCCGCGCCTCAAGCTCGGGGCATTGCCGGGGCAGCCAGAGCCCCAGCAGGTGGATCTCGCCGTATTCGCTGGAGGCGCTCAGCTCGCAGCCGCGGATCACGCGCAGCCCCAGGCGCCGCCCTTCGGCTTCGGCCTCGGCAAGGCCCGACAGTGTGTCGTGATCCGTAACGGCAAGGGCAGCCAGCCGTGCGGCCACCGCGCGGCGCACCACCTCGGCAGGGCTGTCTGATCCGTCGGAAGCCGTTGTGTGCACATGCAAATCGATAAACTGTACCGCCATGGCCCTTTTCATTCTCCTGCCGCCGTTTTCCATGGCGGCTCCAGTCGTTGTCTTGCGGTCTTCACGCCGGCGGCGCAAGACGTGCAGGCTTTGGATTTGTTGAACGCCACTCTACGCCGGGAACGCGCCGGAGGGAAGGCGGTCCGGTCTGAAAAAACAGCACGTCGCCGTTTTGCAGGCCCGTGCACTCCGGGGCAGGCCGGCCCACGACCGCGAAAAAACGAACGTGGGGAATGCCGGCCCGTGCACTCCGGGGCAGGCCCCTGCCACAGCGGCAGCGCGCGTTCAGTCCGGCTGCCCGCCATGGCCGGGCGCGGCGTTCTGGGTGGCGGCTGCCGGTGCTGCACCCGGCGTTCTGCCGGATGCGGCGGCCGTTTCTGCTGCCGGCGTGCCGGGTACAGGCGTGTCTGTCGCAGGCGTCTGCGCGGGATCCTGCGGTCCCTTCCATCCGCCGCCCAGGTTCAGGCAGACGTCGACAATGCTGGACAGGCGGTCCGCCCGGGCCGTGGCCAGGTCCATTTCGCACTGGAACAGGGAGCGTTCGGCGTCCAGCACATCAAGGTAGGAGGAATAGCCGTTGTCATAGCGGACAGAGGCCAGGTTGCGGACAATCCGGTATTGTTTGACCATCCGCACGAGCGAGACGACGATGTTGGAGGCTTCGCGCTGGCGGGCCAGGGCGTCGCGCATGTCGCGAAAGGCGTTGAGCACGGCCTGTTCGTAGTTGGCCATGGCTTCGCGCTGGCTGGCTTCAACAGCCCGCACGTTGGAAGATATGCGGCCGAAATGCAAAATGGGCACGCTGCCGGACACGCCGTAGCTGTGCGTATCGAGCGGGTTGCGGAACAGGTCGGCCAGCTGGGGGCTGACCACGCCCAGCGCGCCGGTCAGCGAGAGGCTGGGGAACCAGTCGGCCCGGGCCACGCCGATGTCGGCAGTGGCGGCCATGAGTTCGGCTTCGGCCTGTCTGAGATCCGGGCGGCGGTTCAGCAGTTCGGAAGGCACGCCGGCGGGGATGACCGGGGGCGTGGGGATGGCGTCGATGGTCATGCCACCGCGCACATTGTTCTGCAGGATGTCGCGGGGCGAGCGGCCAAGCAGTGCGCCCAAGGTTGCTTCGGCGTTCTCTCTGGCTGCGCGGCTCTGATAGATGACCGTGCGGGCCGTTTCGACCACCGTTTTGGACTGGGCCAGATCCAGTTCGCTGATCAGGCCTTCCTTGTAGCGCGATTCATAGATGTGCAGTGCGGCCAGCCGGGTCTTTAACGTGCGCTCGGCCGTGCGCAGCTTGTCTTCTGCGGCGCGCAGCTGAAAATAGACCTTGGCTGTCTGCGCGGCCAGCGACAGCCGGAGCGCGTCCTGCGCGGCCTCGGTGGCAAGCAGCTGGGCCTGTGCCGAGCGGCTGAGATTGCGGTAGCGTCCCCAGAAATCCAGCTCCCACGACGCCGAAAAGGCCGCCGAATACGGGGCGGTGGACAGCGATTTTTCGCCGTCCACATAGGTGGGTTGCAGGGCCATCTGTCCGTTGACCGAAGGCAGCTGATCCGCCCTGGCCAGGCCAAGCCGCGCGCGGGCATAGTCCACCCTGGCCAGGGCCGCGGCCATGTCGCGGTTGTTGGCCAGCGCTTCTTCAATCAGGGCGTCGAGCACCGGATCGTTAAAGCGTTTCCACCACTGTACGGCCAGGGCTTCGGCCCGGCCGGCGCCGGCCTGGGTCCAGACTTCCGGCAAATCCATCTGCGGGCGCTGGTAGTCGGGCGCGAGCGAGCAGCCCGACACGAGCAGCAGGCAGAACCCGGCGCAGGCGATGACGCGATAGGGACGAATGGACATGGCTAGGCGTCCTTTTGTTTGTGAAGTTTGGCCGACAGGGTCATGACCCAGCGGAAGAAGAACGGGACAAACAGCGGGGCCACGCCCGTGGCCACGAGCATGCCGCCAATGACGCTGGTGCCGATGGCCTGGCGGCTGGCTGCGCCCGCGCCGGTGCTGACGGCCAGCGGCACGCACCCTAAGATAAAGGCCAGCGAGGTCATGACAATGGGCCTGAAGCGCAGGTGTGCGGCCTGGGCGGCGGCCTCCATGAAGCCAAGCCCTTCTTTGCGGACTTTTTCCACCGCAAACTCTACAATCAGAATGGCGTTTTTGGCCGAAAGCCCGATCAGGGTGACCAGGGCCACCTGGAAATAGACGTCGTTGCTCAAGCCCCGGCTCCAGACCGCCGCCAGCGCGCCGAACACGCCAAAGGGCACGGCGGTCAGCACGGTCAGCGGCAGGGTCCAGCTTTCATACTGGGCCGCCAGAATCATGAACACCATGATGAGGGCCAGCCCCAGCACCAGGGACGAGCCGCCGCTGACCAGCTTTTCCTGATAGGACGTGCCTGACCAGGCAATGGTGTAGCCTTCGGGCAGAACCTCGCGGGCCAGCGCTTCCATGGCGTCCATGGCCTCGCCGGAGCTGTAGCCTGCGGCCGGGCTGCCCATGACCTTGGCGGCCGGGAAGTTGTTGAAGCGTTCCAGCGCCTGGGGCCCGTGCGACGTGCGGACGTTGACCAGCGCGCTCAAGGGCACCATCTTGCCTGCGTTGCTGCGGACGTACACGCTGTCCAGGCTGGACGGGTCGTTGCGGTAGTTGGCCTCGGACTGGGCATAGACCCGGAACGTGCGGCCATACAGGCTGAAATCGTTCACATAATAAGCGCCAAAGGTGGACTGCATGGTGCTGAACACTTCCGACACGCCCACCCCCAGCGTACGGGCCTTTTCGCGGTCAAGCTCCACATAAATCTGTGGCGAGTTGACGCTGAAGGTCGTGCTTACGCCGGTCAGTTCCGGACGCTGCGCCGCGGCCTGCACAAGTTTTTGCGTCACGTCCATCAGGGCCGCGCTGCTTGCGCCGGAACGGTTCTGCACATACAGCTCAAACCCGCCGGTATTGCTCATGCCGCTGATGGGCGGCGGGTTGAACGCAATGACCGAAGCCTGCGGAATGTCCATGCCCAGCATAAAGAAACGCTTGACCAGCGCGTAGGACGACAGTTCCGGCGTGTTGCGCTCTTTCCAGTCCTTCAGGATGACAAACACCGTCACATAGTTGGAGGTGGCCGCGCCGCTGATCACGTCCATGCCCGAAAACGTCATGACGTGTTCCACGGCCGGATCCTTCAGCAGGCGTTCGGTCACGGTGTCGGCCACGGTTGCCGAGCGCGTCAGCGACGCCCCGTCCGGCAGGGCCAGCAGGCCGAGGATATAGCCCTGATCCTCGTTGGGCACCAGGCCGCCCGGCACGCGCTCCATGAGCGAAACAATGCCGCCAATCAGGATGGCAAACAGCCCCAGCGTCAAAAGTGCCCGCCGCATGAGCATGCGGACCAGGCCGGAATACCCCCCGGTCAGGCGCTCGAAAAAGGCGTTGAAGGCCCGGAAAAACAGGTTGGGCCTGCCGTGGGACGGCCGCAGCAGCAGCGCGCACAGCGCCGGGGTGAAGGTCAGCGCCACAATGCCCGACAGCACCACCGACACGGCAATGGTCACCGCAAACTGCTGGTACATGCGCCCGGCCATGCCCCCGGTAAAGGCCACGGGAATGAACACCGCGCACAACACCAGCACAATGGCCACCACCGGCCCTGTCACTTCCGACATGGCCTTGGCCGTGGCCTGCCGTGGCGGCAGCCCTTCTTCCATGTGCCGCTCGACGTTTTCGAGCACCACAATGGCGTCGTCGACCACAATGCCGATGGCCAGCACCAGCCCGAACATGGTCAGCGTGTTGATGGAAAAGCCCAGGGCATACATGCCGGCAAACGTGCCCACAATGGACACGGGCACGGCAAGGCAGGGGATGAGCGTGGCCCGCCAGCTCTGCAGGAACAGAAAGACCACAAAAAAGACAAGCACCATGGCTTCAAACAGCGTGTGCACCACCTCTTCGATGGAAATGCGCACAAACGTCGTGGTGTCGTAAGGGATGTCGTACTTGACGCCCACGGGGAAATCGAGCTCGAGCCGCTGCATGGTCTCGCGCACGGCCTGGGCCGTGGCCAGCGCGTTGGCCCCGGGGGCAAGATAGATGCCGATGGGCACGGCGGCAATGTTGTCTTCCTTGCCGCTGAAGCTGTAGCTTTGCGCGCCAAGCTCCACCCGGGCCACATGCCCCAGGCGCAGAATGGAGCCGTCGGCCTCTGTGCGCAGAATGATATTCTCAAACTGATCGACGGTGCTGAAGCGCCCCTGGGTGGCAATCTGCCAGGTCACCGAAATGTCTTCGCCCATGGGCTGGTCGCCAAGCCGGCCGGCCGCAAACTGCGCGTTCTGGTCGCGGATGGCCGAAGCCACGTCGCTGGGGGTGATGTGCAGCTGCTGCATGATGTCGGGCTTGAGCCAGATGCGCACCGAATAATCCTGCCCGGCAAAGTTCTGCACGTCGCCCACGCCGGGCACGCGCTTGAGCTCGTCCACGATGTTGAGCAGCGCATAGTTGCTCAGATAGATGGTGTCGTAGCGCTCGTCCGGCGAGGTCAGGAAAATGATCTGCAAAATGGCCGGGGACTGCTTTTTGACCGAAAGGCCCATGCGCTGCACGTCCTGCGGCAGCTGCGCCGTGGCCAGCTGAACCCGGTTGTTCACGTTGATGGTGGCCTGATCGGGGTCGGTCCCCACGTTGAACGACACGTTCAGCGTCATGCTGCCGGTGCTGGAGCTGACCGACTTCATGTAGATCATGTCTTCCACGCCGTTGATCTGGCTCTCGAGCAGCGAGGCCACAGACTCGGCCACAACCTCGGCGCTGGCCCCCGGGTAGCTGGCCGACACCGTCACCTGCGGCGGCGTAAGATCCGGATACTGCTCAATGGGCAGTACAGAAATGGCAATGGCACCCACCAGCGTGATGAGCAGCGAAATGACGGTGGAAAACACCGGCCGTTTCAGAAAAAAACCTTCGCGGAACTCCGGTTGCTTTTTGTCGGCATCGGGCATATCCGGCCTCCTGGCTCAGATTGGCGCGGTTTAACGTGTGGCGGGGGTGGCCCTGCAAAAAAGGCTCTGACAGGCTCGGGGGCGTCTTATCCGGTGCGGTCCGCAGGCCCCCTCATGCAGGGGGCAGCGCGCCGCCTCCGCCTGGCTGGGCGCGTGCGCCACACGGCCGCCCTGTGCCCCGGCGGCTGGCGTGTCTGCCAAAAAATGCGGGGCCTCGGGCGTTGTTGCGGCACGCTTACGAAAGCAGTTCTGCTTCCTGCTCCAGCGCGGGGTTGCTTGTGGCCTCGTCAATGCGCACGGGCTGGCCGGGAATCACCTTGTTGGCCCCCTCAAGCACAATCCGTTCGCCAGGTTCGAGCCCCTTTTCAAGCAGGAACGCCTCGCCAAGGCTGTCGCTGAGGACCACCGGCCGCATCTGCGCGACGTTGTCCTTGCCGACCACCACGACCATGCTGCCCTTTTGCGTCTGAATGACGGATTTTTGCGGCACCAGGATGACGTTCAGCAGCCGGGGGCCGTAAATGGTGACCCGCACAAACTGCCCGGGCAGCACAAACAGATCCGGATTGGCAAATTCCGCCCTGGCCGCCACCACGCTTGTGTCGGGCGACACGGCCTTGTCGATGAAGTTCACATAGCCTTCCAGCGGATATTCGCTGCCGTCGGCCAGCGCAATCTTGGCGTAGACGTTGTCGGTGGACAGCCGCTTCTGGGCCAGAAGCGTGCGCATGCGCATCAGCTTGGGACTGGGGATGGAAAAATTGACAAAAATCGGGTTGACCTGATTGACCACGGTCAGAAGGCTTTCGGACGAGGACGCGGCGTTGATCAGGTTGCCCACCGAACGGCATTCCTGCCCCGCATATCCGTCAATGGGCGCAATGACATAGGCGTAGTTCAGCTTGATGGTGGCCTCGTCCACGGCCGCCTGGGCCGTCATAAGGTCGGCCTTGGCCCCGTCAAACGCCGCCTGCGCCATGTCCAGATCCCGCCGGCTGACCGCGTTTTGCGCATACAGCGGGCGCATGCGCTTCAAGTCCTGCTGGGTCTGCGTATAGCGGGCCTGCACCTGCGCCAGCGCGCCCTGGGCCTGCGCCAGCGCCGCCTTGTAGGTGTCCGGCTCGATCTCAAACATCAGGGTGCCCTTTTTGACGTACGAGCCTTCCTTGTAGTTGCGGCTTACCAGAATGCCCGACACCTGCGCGCGCAGTTCCACGGCCCGGGATCCTTCTGTCTGGCCGACAAAGCTCCCCGTCACCGGCACGTCGCGCGCCGCAACCGTCAGGACCGAAACCAGGGGAGACGGCCGGGCCGCCGCCGTCTGCGACTGCTGTTCACAACCGCAAACCAGCGCCACCAGCGCACACGCCGCAAGCGTCACAGCGCGGAATCTGACCATGCCAAAAACCTCTTGTTGTGAAATTGCCCCGTATTGCAGCCGCCAGACACCGCGGGCCACAAAACACGCCATTGCCCTGAAAAGACCGCGTGATTCTAACGTCCGGGCAGGCAAAAGGCAATCGACAACAGCCGATTGTCACGCTTTTGCGCACTGTTGACTTGAACGGGGATTCATACTACCGCCATGACGCCGGGGCTGGCCTGCCGCCTGTCTGGCGCGCCTGCCGTTCCGCACCCGGATCAACCTTCTGGAGACGTCACCCATGCTGTTTTTTGAATGCGACTATGCAGAGGGCGCGCACCCTGCCGTGCTGGAAAGACTCTGCGCCACCAATATGGAACAGACTGAAGGCTACGGGACCGACCCCTACTGCCGTCAGGCCGGAAACCTCATCCGCACCCTTTGTGCAAGTGACGGCGCCGTCCATTTTCTGATTGGCGGCACGCAGGTCAACACCGCCATCATTGCTGCGGCGCTGCGCCCGCATCAGGGGGTCTTGTGCGCCGGCAGCGGCCATATCAACGTGCACGAAACCGGCGGGGTTGAAGCCTCGGGGCACAAGGTGCTGCCCCTGCCCGGCCATGACGGCAAAATCACGGCCGCCCAGATTGCCCGGGCCTGCGACGCCCATCGGGCCGACGCCTCCCGCGAACATCTTGTACAGCCGGGCATGGTCTACCTGTCGCAGCCCACAGAATACGGCACCCTCTACAGCCTTGACGAGCTGCGCCGCATCAGCGAAACCTGCCGCGTCCACGGGCTCTGGCTCTATGTGGACGGCGCGCGCATGAGCTACGGCCTTGCCGCCGCAGGCAACGACGTGACCCTGCCCGACCTGGCCCGCCTGTGCGACGCCTTTACTCTTGGCGGCACCAAAACCGGCGCCCTGTTTGGCGAGGCCCTTGTCATCACGGCCCCGGCCCTGCAAAACGACTTCCGCTACATCATGAAACAGCGCGGGGCCATGCTTGCCAAGGGGCGGCTTCTTGGCCTGCAGTTTCTTGCCCTGCTTGAAGACGGCCTCTGGCTGCGCATTGCCGCCCACGCCAACACCCAGGCCCTGCGCATTGCCGGGGCCTTCCGCCGCAAGGGCTGCCCGCTGTGCTATCCGTCGCCCACCAATCAGCAGTTTCTTATCCTGACGCCGCAGCAGGCCGGCGCCCTGACGGCCCACTGCCATTTTTCACGCTGGAGCGAACTGCCCGACGGACGCCTTGTCACGCGCTTCTGCACCAGCTGGGCCACCCGGACAGAACACGTCGACGCGTTGATCGGGCACATCGAGGCCCTGTGACGCCGCACCCGCCGGGCGGCACCGGCAGAACAGGCCTCCAACACCCTGTGCCTGTAAGCGCCGTCCGACCGTGTGGCCGGGGGCTGGCCGGCCCTCAAGGCCCCTTGCCGCCCGCTGTGCCATACAACAAAACCCGCCTTGGTGGCGGGCTTTGAGGAGATGGCATGTCAGGGGTGCGGCGTTCACACGTCCTTGGGGGCTGACCCGGCCTCCGGCGCGCCGGAAGCGCGCTCCTTCCCTGTACCAAGGCTGTCGATAACGGTGATGACAAGGCCGCGGATGTTGTTTTCGGTCGTCCGGTAGGGGGCAATGCGCATGGTGTAAAAGCGGCCGTTCATGCCCGTGACCTCCCTGTCGATGGGCGTCAGGGTCTTCAGCACGTTGTGGGCGTCCTTGACGATGTCCTCTTCAGGGAAGCTGTGTGCGAAGATCTGAATGGGCCTGTCCACATCCTGGCTGACCAGCTGAAATTCCCGGCCGATGTATTCGGTGAACTTGCGGATGTTGAGCCGGCTGTCCACAAACAGGATGCCGATCATGGTGGAGGACAAGAAGTTCGACAGGTCGTTGGTCATCATGGTCAGTTCGTCGAGCTTCTGTTGGAACTCGGAGTTCACGGTATACAGTTCCTCGTTGACGGACTGCAACTCTTCGTTAGAGCTCTGCAACTCCTCGTTGGCGGTAAGCAGTTCTTCGTTGGCAGCCTGCAATTCCTCGTTCACGGTTTCCAGTTCGCCGATGGTAGAGCGCAGATCGTTCTGCGAAACCTGCAATTCGTGCTCCAGATCCGTAATGCGCTGGGCGGCGGTGGTGTTGATGTCGTACTTTTCCGTAAGCCCTTCCAGCGGCACGGAACGCTGCTCTACGAACAAAATGGCCAGCAGCCCGGTATAGATACCAGAGGAATCGAAAATGGGCTGCACGGACAGATCGATGGTCCGGCGGCCTGACGGCGAATCCACACAGATGTCCGTATAGGTGACGGCACAACGTTCCACGCGGCAGCGGTTGATGGCCGTGGAGGACACAAGGTTGATGTCTTTGTTGACCAGAGAGAAGAAGTTGAACGTCGCCTTGCCTGGGGCAATATTCAGGTAATCGGCATAATTGCCAAAAAAATGAATGACGTTATTCTGATCGTCGAGGATGACGGAGGCGGGCAAAAACGTTTCCAGAAAACGGGTATAGACGTTTTCCAGCGCCAAATTGCTTTCCTCGCGCTGGGCCAGACCCGAGGCGCTGGGCATGGCCGTCTGTATCTTGGGGATGTTGAACACCGGCAGCATGAGATCATCTATCTTGCCGTCGCTTCGATGCACATAAATCTTTTCCGCCACAGACAGAGGTGTGAACACCTTGCTGTACTCGCTGGCGGTTTCGCTTTTGCCAAGAAAGAGATAGCCTCCGTTTTTCAACGCGGAATGGAAGATGGCGAACAGCCCTTTTTGCAGCACGGACTGAAAATAAATGAGCACGTTACGGCAACAGATCAGCGCCAGTTTGCCGAAAGGCGGATCGGAGAGCATGTTGTGCGGAGCGAAGATAATCATTTTCCTGATGTCTTTAGAAATCTGATACTGTTCATTCCGCTTGATGAAATACTTGGCCAGGCGCTCGGCCGACACGTCGTCGGCAATGCTTTCCGAGAACACACCCCGGCTAGCCTGCTCGATGGCCTTGGTGTCCACGTCGGTGGCAAAAATTTTGATGTCGCGGCGCAGGTGCTTTTCCTCCAGCACTTCGTGGAAGAGGATAGCCAGCGAATAGGCTTCCTCGCCAGTGGAACAGCCCGCACTCCACACGCGGATGGGCTCGGCCTCGTCGCTATGCGCCACGATGCTATACATGGCGGTGTATTTCAGCTTTTCAAAGAATTCCGCATCACGGAAAAACCGGGTGACACCGATAAGAATATCCTTGACGAGCAGGCTGGCCTCGTCCCTGTTCTCCTCCAGCAGGCGGGCAAAGCTCGCGAGCGTGGGGCAGTGCGTGACCACCATGCGGCGCTCAATACGCCGCAGCACGGTGTTGCGCTTGTAGTGGGTGAAGTCGATGCCGCTCACCTTTTTGAGCAACATGTAGATATGGGCCAGGGTGTCTTCTTCGTCGGCCATGAAGGGCGCGCTTTCTGAGCAGGCTGCCAGTACAGGATAGTTGGAAAAATTGAGGATCTCCTCGGCGATTTCCCGCGGGGGCAGGACAAAGTCGGCAAGCCCGGTGTTGATGGCGTTTTTGGGCATACCGTCGAAACGGGCGCTGCCGGGTTCCTGTACGAGCACAAGTCCCCCGTGCTCCTTGATGGACTTGATGCCGCTCGTCCCGTCCGACCCAGTACCTGAAAACACCACAGCCAACGAGCGTTCCCGCAGCTCTTCGGCAAGAGAGGCGAAGAAGACATCAATGGGGTGATTGATGGCACCCTGGGCGTAATCGGTGAGCAGGAGTTTGCCGTCCTTGAACGTCATGTTTTTCTTGGGCGGAATGAGATACACGGTATTCGGCTCCACCAGCACGCCATTTTCCGCCTGCAACACCATCATGGTGGTGTATTTACCCAGAATTTCGGCCATCAGGCTTTTGTAGTCAGGCGAAAGATGCTGGATGACCACAAAGGCAAGCCCACTGTTGTCGGGCATACAGGCAAAAAACTGCTGGAGCGCTTCCAAGCCGCCCGCCGAGGCTCCCATACCCACAATCAGAGGGGAGGTGTTTTGCTGGGACTGCTCAGGCACGTTCACGTCTTTTGCTGTCATGAGGCAACTCCTTCCTGACCCGCACCCGGGCGCAGATATTTCCGTTCAAAATCCTCCACCGCCATGGGGCGGCCATAATAAAAGCCCTGGCCAAGCACGCAGCCTTCTGCAAGCAGCGCCTCGACCTGCGCCTTGTTTTCCACGCCTTCGGCCACGCAGGCCATGCCCCTGGCCGCACACAACCGCACAATGTCGCCCACAAGCGCGCGGCCCACGGCATTGTGCGCAAGATTGCGGATAAGGCCCTTGTCAAGCTTCACGGTCTCAAAGGCCACATCGGTAAACAACGCAAGGTTGGCGTAACGCGTGCCAAAATCGTCCAGGCCAAAACGCAGCCCAAAGGGCCGGAAGCCCGCCATGGCCCGTTCCAGGGTACGGTTTTCCACGTCGCCCGCGTTTTCGGAAATCTCGATCTCCACAAGGTCCGGGGCAAGCAGCGGATAGCGGCTGAACAGGGCCAGCACCGAACCCGGCGCGGACACGCTGAACAGCGTCGTGCGCGAAAAATTCACGGAAACGGGCACCAGCTTCCACCCCTTGCGCCGCCACTCGTCCATGGAGGCAAGCACCATGTTCAGCACATGCAGATCCAGCTCACGGATGGCCCCGGTCTGTTCCATGGCCTCAAGGAACCGGCCGGGTTCGATGACGCGGCCTGCCCCGTCCAGCCCACGCGCCAGCGCTTCCGCACCCGTCAGGGCCCCCGTGCGCATGTCCACCTTGGGTTGCAGATAGATGGTAAAGGTCTCCAGGCCGCCCGTGCCCGCCATACCCGGCCCGCGCATGCCGAGCGCCGGATGCGCCGCACCGCCGGCGGACGCCTCAAGCCGGCCGCACAGCATGATGGTGCGCGCTTCCTTGACCAGCTTGTCACCAGAGAACAACCCTTCAGACCAGGTATACCCAAACCGCATCTGTCCCGGATAGCGGCGCTGGAGCATGGACTGCGCCCTAAGCACCCGGGCCAGAAACACGTCCTGTGTGGAGTTGGGGCATAGCGCGGCGAACTCGCCGCTGCGCGTGCGGAACAGCAGCGTGCGCCCGAACACCGTGCTCAACGTTTCGGCCAGATGCAACAGCAGGCGCGAGCTCTGCCCCCGACCGTGCTGGTTGCCAATCTCGGCAAGGCACGGGATGTCGAGCGTGAACGCGCCCATGGAACTGTAAGTGTCGGACGTGAGCGTGCACACTTTGTCCATATAGGCGCGCAAGTTCTGAAGTCCGGTGAGCGAATCCAGCAGCGTCGCCCCCCGGCCCAGCCCGGCCGCGCCCGAAAGGCGCAATGCCCGTTCGATATGCGGCAGAAGCGTGCCCGGCAGCGCGTCCCCCTGCATGTTCCTGCGCGGGTTTTCCACGCACAGCAGCCCGTCCGGACCGCCTTCCGCCGGGGCCAGCGGAAACACCGCATAGCTCCAGCCGTTCCCGGAAGCGCCGCCATCGGGCTGGCGGTGCAGGCGGAAGGGCACGTTCTCGCGCAGGCAGCGCCGCAGCAGGGGCAATCTGTTCAGGGGCATGCCCGAAACGTGCTTTTTCAGGCTGTGGTGCCCCTCGGCCATCCATTCGTGCCCTGCGCGCACGGTGTCGTCCTCCGCCAGCGAAAGCGTGTACACCCTGTCGGCCTGATAGTGCTGCCCCACGCGGCGCAACACCTCGGCCATGGCCACGTCCGGCGAATCATCCATGAGCAGCACGTCAAGGCAGGCCAGCGCCACGTCCTTCTCCTCGTTGGACAGCGGGCTTGTCGAAGTGGACAACGGCGTGGCGGCCAACGTATCGGAAAAAACGTCAGCCTGTTCATAGGTGGCAGTCTCCCCCCGGTCTGCCTCCAGCGTATCGTGAATCGGGGCGTGCAAGGGCACTTCATCGATGAAAACCACGGAATCGGCCGCCGCAGCCTCCCAGGCAGCGCAACACTGCTCCTCCCGGCGCAACAGAGCCTCGTAGTCCATCCCTCCCAGATCGGCACAGGCCACCGCCGCCACAAAACGCGGAGCTGTCACAAGGCCGCCGTCGGAAAGGGCCTGCCGCACAAAGGCAAAGGCCTCGTCTATGCGTTGCCGCGTCACCGCTGGGGACACAGCGTCCGGCCGGAACACGGTGAAGGCGTTTTCACCGCGTTCGCCAAGCACACAATCCGCTCCCCAAAGCAGCGCAAAGGCCATGGCAATGAACCGGCGCTGGCGCTCCGTCTCCGGCCCGTAAAGACCGAACACCCGCACCAGAGCCAGCATGTGAGGCGGGGAAGCTCCACTTTCCAGCACGTTTTCCGTCAGCTTCCAGGCCATTTTCCGGCCGTATCTGCCGTCTACGGGCAAATCTCTCGAGCTTTCGGCCAGCGCCGCCTCCCGCATGTGACGGCGCTCCGTATCCTGCAAAAAACCAAAGGCCTGCACGTTACCATTCAGTGGATGGCGTGCCAGATGCACCGTGTAGGAAAGCCAGCGAACCGTACCGCCCGCATCCGCCCGGCGGTACTCTCTGGTTACCCATTCGCGGCCCTGCGCAAACGCCTCAAGCAGCGCCTCCCGCCCGAACAGCGAAAGGAATTCCTCCCGATCCTCTTTGAGAAACAGGCGTTTTTTCTCCCACTCCAGCATTTCCCGGCAGCTTGTACCGCGCAAATGCTCGGTGAGCGTACGCCCTTCCGTCCACAGGGCTTCCACGCAGTCGGCCGTAAGATCGGATCGGATGTAGCTGAACAGGTTGGGTCGCAGCGCCTCCCACAGCCTGTTCTTGCCGGAAACGCCACTGGAAAGCCCGCCGCTCAACGGCTCAGCAATGCCCACCACCTTAAGCGGCCGTCTGTCTCTGTCTGGCAGAATGCGGTAGAATACGGAAAACCACCCGTAACGGCGGCTCATCTTGTGCCGCAGGATGAACGCCCCGCCCCCGGCGGGCCGGCCGGCCAGCATGGCTTCGGCAAAGGCGCGAAAACGCGTTACCGAATCCGGGTGCACCCACCCCTTTTTAATGAGACTTTCTGGAAAATTCTCCAGCCGCACCCCCGCAAGGCGCAACCGCCGCTTGCCATTGAACAGCCTGAACCGGCGCGACGTCACGTCCACTTCCCACAATACACGCGATCCGCGTTCGAGGGCCAGCGCAAGCAGCTCGCCGTCCTCAATCAGGGTATCCTCACGCTTGCGCGCGACGGAAATGTCCTTCACCAGCACCAGCGCCACATTTCTGCCGTTGGGCAGCGGCGTGCGGATCACCCGCGCCCGGCACCACTGCCAGCTACTGCCCCGGGCAAAACGGTGCTCGTACTCCACCGTCTTACCGCCGGCCAACGCATCCCTGATCCGCCGTTCATATTCTGGAATGTCGTCAGGATGGATGCCCCCGAAGGCCGCAAGCTCACACGGCAGAGATCTTTTCGCATGATCCGTTTCCATCATGCGGCACAGCGAAGGGCTGGCGTACACCACCTTTATCGTGTCCCCCACGTCCAGCAGGGCCACCCCCTCCTCCATGTGCTCCAGCAGCACGCGCAGCTGCAACGGCGCATGGGGCGCGGACGACGTCTCCCTTTGCGGCTCATGGCGCCGCTTGCCGTCACAGATGTCGTTTCGAATGCCGTTGCTGATATGATAGCGGTTCCGCCCCTCGGCCTTGGCTTCGTACAGCGCTGCGTCCGCCCGCTCATAGAGCTTCTCGAACGCACCCGTCTCGCCCGTGGCGATATACACACCCACGCTCGCGCTCACATGCAACGTGGGGTTCACACCTATGGAAAATTGCAGCGCCTCGCAGATGGCGTGCGCTTTCTCCCGCGCCGTCTCCTCCGTGATGCTGCCGGAAAGCAGGGCAAAGAACTCGTCCCCACCAAGGCGGCCCACGATGTCCGTGGCCCGAAAGCACCCCGAAAGCGCCCGCGCCGCAAGCCGGATAACCTGATCGCCGGTCTGATGGCCCAGCGTGTCGTTCACCTGTTTGAAGTTGTCCAGATCTATGATGAACAGCGCGCAGCTGTCCCCCGGATGCATGTGTTGCAGGCACTGCTTGATGTAGGCCGTGGCCGTTTCCCGGTTCAGCAGCCCCGACAGCACATCCCGCGACGCGCGCTCCGCCAAAAGTTTCAGCTCGCGCCAGTAATGAAGGTTGGACAGGTGAATTCCGCTGCTGTTTGGCATGGTCATGGCCCTTTTGGTCTGTGGCGTTCATCGTCTGCCACACCTGCCAAACGCCTTTCCCGCGGGCGGCTGCAGCCGCAGCAAGGAGTCAGGGACAGGAC
Source organism: Candidatus Avidesulfovibrio excrementigallinarum (assembly GCA_018715085.1). GTDB lineage: Bacteria > Desulfobacterota > Desulfovibrionia > Desulfovibrionales > Desulfovibrionaceae > Avidesulfovibrio > Avidesulfovibrio excrementigallinarum. The sequence continues at coordinate 27,061 of DVMI01000066.1, forward strand.
GAGGCACTCCCCGGTCTACAGGCCGGTTCTTCTGCCATCAAAAGTGTGTTGGAAAAGCTGAAAGAAACGGTCCGCACAAAACGCGCACCGCCACAACGCCGATTAGACGATTATGTATCGGCCGGAATGCAACTGTCAAGAACGGGCCGGACAGTGCCCGCACAAGCGGGCACTGCGGCAGCGCGCCGCCCCGGAAAGGCCCGCTTCTCTCAGGCAGGCGCAGCCTCCCACAGGGCTTGTGGCTCAAACCGCAACGCGGCAGGCGTGTTGAAAGCGCCCCTGCCGGACGGCGGCCTGCTCATGCCTGCAACCGGCTCCGGAGGGGGGAGGAAGGCGCCCCTGTAAAAAAACGCTTCCCCCTGCCCGGCCCTGCCGCCCTGCAGGCCGTCTGCAAACGCTCAGGCTGCCGGTACGCCGTGCGCATACAGTTCCGCAAGCCGGATCAGGACCCGCACCGCCTGTTCCATGTCTTCAAGCACCGCGTACTCGTAAGGACCATGGCAGTTCCGGCCGCCGCAGAACAGGTTGGGGCACGGCAGCCCCCGGGCCGACAGGCGCGCGCCGTCCGTACCGCCGCGCACAGGACTGACCTGCGGCGTAAGGCCGCAGTCGCGCATGGCCCGCAGCGCCGTGTCAACCACATGCGGCACGCGGGCCAGATATTCGCCCATGTTGCGGTACTGATCGCGCAGCTCCAGCACTACTGCGGGCTGCCCGTCCGGCAGGCTCCAGCGCCGGTTGCACTCGTCCACAATCGCCTGCAGGCGCGCCTTGCGCGCGGCAAACGCCCGGGCGTCGTGATCGCGGACCAAAATCGACAGGTGCGCCGCGTCGACTTCGCCGCTGCAATGCAGCACATGGAAAAATCCCTCCCGGCCCGAGGTCGTGGCCGGCGTTTCGTCCGCGGGCAGCGCGTCCAAAACCGCCTGCGCCACCAAAATGGCGTTGATCATGCGATCCTTGGCGTAGCCGGGGTGAATGCTCACCCCCTTGATGCCAATTTCTGCCCGCGCGGCGTTGAACGTCTCCCACTCCAGCGTGCCAAGCCCTGTGCCGTCCACCGTGTACGCAAACGCCGCGCCAAAAGCGTCCAGATCCAAAAGCTCCGCACCGTGGCCAATTTCCTCGTCCGGCACAAAGGCCACCAGCACCGGGCCGTGGGGCGTCCCGCCCCGGCAAAGCCGTTCAAGCGCCGTCATGATGATCGCAATGCCGGCCTTGTCGTCCGCGCCAAGCAGCGTGTCCCCGCCGGCCACAATCAGCGTCTTTCCCGCCTGTCCGGCCAGCGCCGGAAACTGACGCGGCGACAGCAGCAGCCCCGTGTCCAGCCTGATATCTCCGCCGTCATAGTCTTTGATGACACGCGGCTGCGCCGCGCCAGGCGCTTCGCAGGCCGTGTCCAGGTGCGCCAAAAACGCCATGGCCGGCCCCGTGGCCCCCGGCGTGGCCTCAAGACGCGCCGTCACATAGGCGTGCCCGCCAACCCGCACGTCATGAAGGCCCAACGCCGTCAGTTCCTCCGCCAGCAGCCGCGCCAGCGCCCACTGCCCCGGCGAACTCGGCGTGGCCTGCCCTGCCTCGTCGGCACGGGTGTCAATACGCACATAGCGCAAAAAGCGCCCCAAAAGACTGTTCATGCCTCTTTCCTCCCGGCAGGGCCGTCTTGCTCCATGCCCTGCTGTTCACGGTGTCCGCCGCCTGTCCGGCCGCGCAAAACCGGCACAGGCCGCAGAAGAGACGGCAAAAACGGGCGCTGCCTCCACAGGCAGCAGCCCCCTGCGGACAGCCCTTCTGCGTGACTGTCTCTTTACGACAAAGTATCCGGCAAGTCACGGCCCCGGCAACGCCCGGCTGCGGGCCGCCTTCTGGTCACGGTCCCATGCCGGCAACACCGCAGACCGCGACGCCGTCAGACAGCGCCTGCCGTCCCTCTGGACACGGCCTGACGGCCCCTGCGCCGCAAGAGCCTGTGCCTCTGGCTGCGCACGCACCCGCCCACACGCCAGACATCCGGCAGTGCCTTGCTGCCTGCGCCCTGCCCCCGGTTCCTGCGCACAACCGCGCCAGCCCAATCCGGCCGGTGGCAGCACTCCATACAGGCGCATCACAGGCGCATCCTGAACAGCCGCCCTGCCTGCTCCAATCGTTCCCGCGCGTTGACAGCAGCGCCCTTCTCCCGCATCCTTGCCTGACCATGATGCCGCCCGCACAGGCTGCCCGGCCACGGTGACGGCCTCCCCCTGCCGGACAGCCCTGCAACGGCCTGCAAAGCCCGTTTCCTCTCTTGACGGAAGGTGTCGTATGCGCATCCATTTTCTGCTGTTCGACGGTTTTGAAACCTTGGATCTGTTCGGTCCGGTAGAAATCCTGAACCGCCTGCCCGGGGCAGAGCCGCACTACCTGTCTGTAGCGGGCGGCGACGTTATCAGCGCCCAGCAGACCTGCATCCGCACGGATCGGCTCGGCGTCCCGCAAGGCGGCATCCTGCTCGTCCCCGGCGGCCGGGGCACGCGGCCCCTTGTACACGACGCGGGCTTTCTTGCCGCGCTGCGGGCGGCCGGTCACGCCGCCGGGCACGTCCTGTCCGTCTGTACAGGTTCCGCACTGCTGGCCGCGGCAGGCCTCCTTGATGGCCGGCAGGCCACTTCAAACAAACGCGCGCTGGACTGGGTCAAATCCACCAGTGACCACGTCCGCTGGCTTGACCGGGCACGCTGGGCCGTGGACGGCAAATTCTACACCTCTTCGGGCGTCTCTGCCGGCATGGACATGTGCCTTAGCTTCATCCGTGACACATACGGCGAGGCCCCGGCCCGCGACATCGCCCGCGCCATCGAATATGTCTGGAACGACAACCCCGCACAGGATGACTTTGCCCTGCCGGCCTGACCCGCCTGGCACACCTGCGGGCCCCACAGGGCCCGCAGGGCCCGGCCCTGCCGTACAAAACGTCCCGCCCCGGCACCTGCAGCCCGCAACGGCCAGAACACGCCACACGGCTCCGCGGTCAGAAGCGCTCCGCATTGCAAGGCCTTCAGGCCACCCCCGGACCGCCCCCGGCGGCACGTTGAAAAATTCCCGGTAACGCCTACACTTGGGACGGCTGCTGACGGCAAGGAGACCTTGGCAGGCTTTACCCCCTGCCAGCCTTACGCCACGGCCGGACGCCCGCCCTGCAAACAATGCCACACTGCCGGACCCCCGGCACAAAACGCCGGGCAGCGTCCCCGCACGCACAGGCAAACACAAGGAACGTCATCATGATCACACGCGAAGAAGCAATGGACTGCCTGCGTCAGTCCGGCATGGATCAAGCCCTGCTCCGCCACTCTCTGGCGGCCGAAGCCATCCTGGGGGCCCTGGCCCAAAAACTGGGAGAAGATGTGAACGTCTGGAGCCTTACCGGGCTGCTCCATGACCTCGACTATCCGCAAACCCACGACGCCCCAGACCGCCACGGCCTGATCAGCGCCGAAAAACTGGCCGGAAAACTCCCCGAAGAAGCCCTGCAGGCCATCCGCGCCCACAACGAAATGAACGGCTGCCAGCCCGCAAGCCGCTTTGACTATGCCCTGCGCTGCGGCGAAACCGTCACCGGCCTGGTCATGGCCGCCGCCCTCGTGCGGCCCACAGGCATGGAAGGCATGCAGGCCTCCAGCCTCAAGAAAAAAATGAAGGACAAAGCCTTTGCCGCCAGCGTCAGCCGCGCCAACATCAAGGAATGCGCCGAGCTGGGCCTCGAACTGGGCGACTTCCTGACGCTGTCCATCGCCGCCATGACCCCCCTTGCTGACAAACTGGGCCTGACCAGGGCCTAGGCCAGCATTCCGGAAACACCGACTACGTTTCCGGGGGCAGGAGGAACCCCCTTTGTAAAGGGGTTCTCCTCCTTCCCCCGGGCCCCCATCCACCTTCCCGAAACGTGTACCGTGGAAGAAAGAACCACGGACCTTAGACCCGCCAGAACCGGCGGCACCCGGAGATTGAAAACCGCTGCCCGTTGCGGCAGCGCCGGTAACACCGCGCTCTTCTTCCAGAACACCGGCGGAACCACACAAACGGCCGCTTTCAGGGCAATCCGGTTTCGGGGCGATCAAGTTTCGGTGGATGACGGCCCCTGAAAAAACACTCTTTCTGACAGTACGGACCGGCTGACATGACGGCCGGTTCTGAACTCGCTGCCACAACGGACAGGACTGCGTTTTTCGGGCGCGCGGGCCCCATGCGGACCGCGTGCCCGGGCTGTTGTTGCGTGCAAACGTTTTGGGAAGGGACAAGGGGGGATGGGGGGAAGGGGGAGAACCCTTTTATAAAAGGGTTTTCCTCTTCCCCCCGGCAAGGATTTTACACCATTGCAGCTAGCACGGCTCCTCGACAAAATGCCGCACCAGTTCAAGCAGCGGCATGTCCAGCCCTCTGGCCAGCTTTTCCATGGTCGCAAGTGTAGGCGAGGAAGGGTTGTTCCCTTCCAGCTTCTGCAGATATTTGTAGTCCACTCCGGCCCGTTGCGCCAGGGACTCCTGCGTAAGCCCTCTGGCGCGCCGCAAAGACTTCAGGGTGCGGGCAAAGCGCAAGTCAACAGTGTCCATTGATTCAGGATATGGGCTTGCGCATAAGGCATACACCGTATATATACGGTGTATATTATTAATCCTGAAGAGGCGTATCAGCTATGTTGGTTTATTTGTTTGCCTTTATGACAACGGGGTTCTTTTTGGGGCTTTTCCTTCCCAAAAAGCCGGCTGCGCTGGTTTGCATCCTCATCGCCCTCGTCTGGACTGCCGCACACGGTCCCTGGGGCACGGTCGCATTTATGGAACTGATAACGGGATGCCTCCTTGGAAGGATAGCCTTCAGGGAATGGAAAAGGGAAGACTAGCCCCGGCCAGAGCAGCTTTGCCGGTGACGCGCTGGCCGGGTGACGGTCGGTTTCTGAACTTGCTGCCACAGCGGACAGGACTGCGCTTTTCGGGCACGCGGACGCCATGCGGACCGCGTGCCCGGGCTGTTGTTGCGTGCAAACGTTTTGGGAAGGGGCAAGGGGGGATGGG
>DVMI01000067.1 GCA_018715085.1 Candidatus Avidesulfovibrio excrementigallinarum
GAAGGCGGAAGGGGGGTGCGGGGGGAAGGGGGGCAACCCTTTTGCCGAAAAGGGTTCCCGCCTTCCCTCCGGGTGCGCGTACCTGTCTTCCCTCCCGGCTGCGTGCGGCGCGTTGGCGGGGTTCAGAACAGGCCGAGCAGGCCCCCGGCCAGGGCTGCCCCGCCGATAATGGGGTTGCTGGCGCCCATCATATAGGCCAGGCCGCCGCCGGCCAGCGCGCCGCCGGCCACGTTGCCGAGGGTGCTGCCGCTGGTGTTTTGCTGGCCGGTGGTGGTTGTGGTGCCGCCGTAGGTGCCCTGGATAAGGTTGTTGTAGTTTTGCAGGGCCATGAGTGCCTGATTTTGTTCGTAGTTGTAGCGGTCAATGTCGGCGTTGATCTGCTGCTGGCTGTAGTCGTCCAGGGCGGCGCCGGCTTCGCCCAGGGCTGCGGCGTCGGTGTAGGCCTGATTGGCGAGCTGCTGGCTGGTCTGGCCTGCCACAATCTGCTGGCCGATGCCGCTGTTGTAGAGCTGCCCGGCGGTGGTTGCCGCATCGGCGCGCTTATCCCAGAGGCTGGAATACAGCTGGGTGGCAAGGTTGTTGGCTGCGTCGGCCGAAGCGGCTTCGTGGGCGCCGGAGCCGTAGCGCCCGGCGCGGTTGAAGTTGCTGTCAAGGCTGGCCTGCACCTGGCTGTTGGCGCGGTTGAACAGCTCGCCGGTGTAGGGGTTGTCTTCGCCGGCAAGCTGGTTCAGGGTGTTCAGGCCCTGATTGCCTGCCAGGGCGCTGCCGGTGGTGATGGCGTTCATGGCGTCTGACGCGTTATCGATGAGCGGGCTGCCGTTCTGGGCCCGGTCGGCCTGCATTTGCAGCGCGTCCTGCGTCCACTGGGACTGATCGGCCACGGTCTGGCCCGGGTAATAGTCCGGGGCCATCTGGCCGTTGTTGTAAAGCTGCTGCGCCGACTGAAAAATTTCCTGCAGATAGGGCTGCTGCCCTTCCCACGGATCGGCTTTCTGCACGGTGGTTGTGGAACCGCCTCCGCCTTTGCCTCCTCCCATAGTCCCTCCTGTGTCGTTTGGCTGTTGCCTGGTTTTGATGGTGTGTGGCCTGCCCTGTGCGGGGCCCTGCCGGATGCGCGGCCTGTTCTGTGCCGCAGGCCGGGGGCGTCTCAGCCAGCGGCCCGGCCTTGCCGGCGGCTGCCGGAAAACGCGCTGCAGGCGTGCGGCGTCAGGCTGCGCAAGGCTTTGCCCGGCCTGGTTTTGACGCGGCCTCTACAGGTTCAGGTGGCGGGCCGCCACGGTGTCCCGCGTGTACAGGGTCAGCAGGCCGTCGGCATTTTCTTCTGTTGTCCAGTTCCAGCACGCCCCGGGCAGCACGGCGAGATCCATGGCCCCAAGGCGGTGAATGAACTTGACCGCCTCCCGGTTGAACAGCGGCGTCACCCCGTAGCAGCGGTCAAGCAGATAGCCTGCGTCCGCATCCTGAGCGTGCAGGACGCTGGCCAGCGCATACAGGCCAAAGCCCACCACCACGGGCAGCTTGTCTTTGGTGCGCCGCGTGCCCTGGGGCAGGGTGGCAAAGTGGATTTTGGCCGTTTTGCCCTGTTGTTCGGTCAGCCAGACCATGCCGCACGGCTCGTTTTTGAACAGCACAAGCCACAGATGCACGTCGGGCGAGCGGGCCCAGCGGGCAAACGCGTGTTCATCCATGGGCGCGATGTTGTAAAAGGTGATGCTGTCGCGGCCGCCGGCTTTCAGCTGCCCGAAAAAGGCCATGAGCTGGCGGTCAGAGAGGTCTGTTTTGTAGATTTTGGAAAATTCTCCCATGCATACTCCTTGATGCGGCAAAGGCGCGGCCTCTGCAACGGCCCGCCGGATGCTCCCGTTGCGGGTTTTGAGGCGTGATCAGCGGGGCCGCAACGGCCGTTTGTGGGTATGGCGGCTGCCGTGCAGGCCGCGCCGCCTGCGCCTGCCTTGCGGTTTTGTGAGGGCTGCCGCGCCGGACGCACCTCCCCTCCAGTGTTGAAGGCAGGCTCCCCTAGCCGTTGAATCCGCCCGTGAGGGCGCGCATCCATTCGGGCATGGCCGTCAGCGACTGCGCCGCGCCGGACGCGCCTGCCAGAGCGCCCGGCAACGGGCTCCCGGCCAGCGCGCCGGAAAGTGCTCTGCCCGTGGCGTTGCCTGCCGCGGAACCCGCCATGGCCCCCATGCCCGCCAGCGCGCCGGAAAAGCCGCCCGCGGGGTTGCCAGACAGGCCCGCGCCGCCCGGCTGAAGATTCGCGGCGTCCATGCCCGCGGGGTTGCCGCTTGCGGGGCTGCCGCTTGCGGCGCCCATGGCCGCGCGTTGGGGCATGCCCGCCGTCACCGGCAGGCCCGGCCCAAAGGATCCCGCGCCGGGGTTGCCCTGCGCGGCATAGGGGTTGAGCGCGCCATTCTGGCCAATCTGGCCGCCGCTCCAGGCCTGCTGCGCCTGAGCCAGCGGACTGGCCGAAACCGCCTGGCTGCCGGCGTCTCCGCCGGCCGCCCCGGTTGCCCCGGCCGCACTGTTGCGCAGCATTCCCAGCAGTCCGCCCAGCCGGCGCACGTCAAGCGCCTGTCCCTGCGTCCGCGGCATGGTCACCGCCCCGCCGCGCGGAATGCCCCCGGCCGCGCCCTGAGATGCCGGGGCCGTCATGCCCGGCGTGTTTGCCGAAGCCGGAGCCACGTTGCGTTGATACAGTCCTGCCATACTCCCTCCAGTGAATTGCGGGCGCCCCGCCAGCTCCTGCCCGGCGCGCCCAGGTCAATAGAGCCTTTTTAGTGTGAAGCGCGCTGCGCCCCACACCATACGTCCTGCCGTTTCGCAAAAAGCGCGGTGTTTCCGCGCACTTTTGGCCGGGCGGCGCTGTGCCGCCGCCTCGCGTTTCCCCTTTTTCAACGGTAAAATGCTGTAAGCCGTTCCTTCATCCATGGCCTTGCCGTTTCCCGCCGCCAGCGCCCATGCGGACCGGCCGCCATGCTGCCGTGACAGGCCCGGCGCGGCATACACGTCCCGGCGCCGTGCCGGGGGAAAGAGGGAAACCCTTTTGCAAAAGGGTTCTCCCCCTTCCCCCCGGGCCACCCATCCGCCTTCCCAAAACCTGTCACGGGGCAGGGCGTGGGGCGGTGGCCGTGAGGCTGGCATGGCCGTGTCTGGCCGTTGCGCAACAAAGGGACGGCAGGA
>DVMI01000006.1 GCA_018715085.1 Candidatus Avidesulfovibrio excrementigallinarum
GATGCACTGTCCGTTATGTATCCTTATTTAAGGCTTCCTATGCGTACCCTCCCGCACAGTGCAGGGGGACGACTCCGATTTGCTTGAAGGAGCTGATATTCTATGTCCAATGTGGTTATTGTAGGCGCCCAGTGGGGTGACGAAGGCAAAGGAAAAATCGTCGATCTGCTGAGCAAAGATATTGAATTGGTAGTCCGCTTTCAGGGTGGCAACAACGCTGGTCACACTGTTATTGTGGATGGCGCCAAGTATGTGCTGCATCTGGTTCCTTCCGGGATCCTCCATCCTGGCAAGATCTGTCTCATCGGCAACGGTGTTGTGCTCGATCCTATTGACTTTGTAGGAGAACTGGACGCACTGATCAAGCAAGGGCTCGACGTTTCTCCAGCCCGCCTCAAACTGAGCTACAAAACTCAGCTGATCATGCCCTACCACAAGGCATTGGATCAGGCGCGGGAAAAGAAACTGAGCGCCGGCAAAATCGGCACCACTGGACGAGGAATCGGTCCCTGCTACGAAGACAAGGTCGCCAGAGTGGGCGTCCGGGCCTGTGATCTGGCCAATCCGGAACTTTTGAAGGCCAAGATCGCAGCTGCGCTGCAGGAAAAGAACGCGCTGTTCGCCCTCTACGGCATGCCTGCCATGGATCCCGACGAAGTATTCGCTCAGGTCAACGCCGTAGCGGCACGGCTGGTTCCCTATCTTGCCGATGTCTCCACGGTGATCCACGAAGCCTGCGCCCAGGGAAAGAACGTCATGTTCGAAGGCGCCCAGGGGGTTCATCTCGACATCGATCACGGCACCTACCCGTTTGTCACCTCCTCCAACACGGTGGCGGGCAATGCCGCTGCGGGCAGCGGTGTTGGTTCACAGATGTTGCATCGGATTATCGGCATCACCAAGGCCTATACCACGCGCGTAGGCTCAGGCCCCTTCCCCACCGAACTGGAAGACGCCACGGGCCAGATGCTGCGCGAACGCGGGGGCGAATTCGGCGCAACAACGGGCCGGCCGCGGCGGTGCGGCTGGCAGGACGCCGTCGTTCTGCGGCAGAGCGTCCTGCTGAACGGTCTGACCGATATTGCCCTGACCAAGCTGGATGTGCTTTCCGGGCTCAAGGAAATCAAAATTTGTGTGGCCTACGAACAGGCTGGCAAGCCAATCCCCGCCTTCCCCACAGTCAGCGAGGGGCTGGCCTCGGTTCGCCCCATCTATGAAACCGTGCCCGGCTGGGATGAAGATTTGAGCGCCTGCCGTACATGGGAAAGCCTGCCTGCCGCGGCTAAAGCCTATGTCAGCCGTCTGGAGGAGCTGGCCGGCATCCCGGTCAGCATCGTCTCCGTGGGCCCCGACCGCGACCAGACCATCATCCGGTAATCACACGGCGCTCGTCTTGTCCGAACGGCACTTCGGGCAAGACGAGCGCTGCCCTGCTCCCCCTGCTGACGCCACCAAGGGGGATTGCCTTTTCTGGAAGGACACCGTCATGACCTCGCCTTCTTTTCAGCTGGATACGACCGACAAGCGGCTTCTGGACATCATTCAGACAGGGTTTCCTCTCTGTTCTCATCCCTATGCTGAACTGGGCAGGCAGCTTGGGCTGACCGAGGCCGAGACGCTGGCCAGAGTGCGCGCACTGCGGGGACGCGGCATTATCCGCCGTCTTGGTGCCAACTTTCGCTCAAACGCACTGGGATTCACTTCGACGCTGTGCGCGGCCAGTGTTCCTGAGGACAAGCTCGACGCCTTTGTAAGCGAGGTCAACAGCCACGTTGGCGTTACCCACAACTATCTGCGTAACCATCACTATAACGTCTGGTTTACCGTCATATCCCCCTCTGCCGAGGCACTGGCGGAACTGCTTGCCGGCATTACCGAACGCACGGGCGTGCGTGTACTGAATCTGCCTGCCACCCGAATGTATAAAATTCGCGTCGATTTCCAGATGGAAGAATAGCCGGCGCTTTCTCCCGGCCTTTCAACCGTCTTTCTTTTGGAAAGAAAACGCCACTGCCAAATGCCCGCTCATCCGGCGACCGGGGGCTTGTGTTTTCCAGAGCCACAGCCCCCAGACGGGCGAAGGCTCCTCAGAACAAAAAACACCAAGCCCATACTGCCATAAAACAGCAGAATGAGCCCCCTGCCGGCGCGGAAGGCGTGTTTGCATCCGGCTTGCGGAGAACGGCAGACACCGCAGATGCCGGACAGCGCGCCATCCTCCTCCTCAAAAAGCTGTTTTTCCCATCAGTGACAAATCTGACGCCGCACAAAGGTTTCTGCTGCCGCGAGTATATGCCAACTGGCAGGCAGCACAGGAGATCACACACTGACATCTTGACAGAGATCACGTCGCAGGATATGAAGTGTGGCTTGTGCATGACGCTTATAAAGCGGCAACAGACCCCGGTTTGATCCGGAGCATTACGGCGACGAGGGTATCATGTGGCTTGCCATGTCCGATTTGCCCGCTGAAGGGCGCAGGCTCACGTTTGACGATCAGGCCATCTGGACCGGCCCGCTGAAAGAGTTTGGCATTCCGTGCACCATTCTTACGCCCTTGAAAGCAGAACTGTTTGTTCTGCCGCATGAAGGCGACGGCGTCCGGGGCTGTCTTGTCCGTGGTACGATACGCGGTGAAGTCAGTCTGCCGTGTAACCGCTGTGCAGAAGATGCCAAAGTCGTCATCAACAGCGAGTTTGAAACCTTTGAGCCCTTTCCTGTCGAGCAGGATGACGATGCCGGCGCGCAGGAACGGATCAATATTGACGACATCCCCGATGAAGAAGTCGTCCGGGTAAAGGATGGCGTTGCGCAATTCAATCCCCAGGCTCTGCTTTGGGAAGAATTTTCGCTGGCCCTTCCTGTCAAACCGCTGTGCCGTCCAGACTGCAAAGGGCTGTGCCCTGTGTGCGGACATAACCAAAACAAGGGCTCCTGCTCTTGCGCTGCCGAAGAAGGGGATCCCCGGCTTGCAGCGCTAAGGCTGTTTACTCCGACCAAAAAACAATAACTCTCTGCGGCAATCCCGCAGCTTATAAGGAGGCCGATCATGGCCGTTCAGCAGAACAAAAAATCCCATTCCAAGAAAGGTATGCGTCGTTCCCACGACCGTGTGGCCAAGCCCACGGTGATTTATTGCTCCTGTGGCGCTCCCACGGTGCCCCATGCGGTCTGCCCTTCCTGCGGCACCTACAAGAGCCGCCAGGTTGTTGAAAAGAAGGCTGACAACGCCGAAGAATAAGCGGCTGCCACCTGTACAACCATGCGGGCGTGCTGGGCGCCGCTTCCGTCCGCTGGCATCGCGCCGACATCTCCAGTTTTTCACTGCTGAAAAGGCAGGTTCTGGAGTTGTCGGTATGCGTGGTTTTTGTCGTATTATGGATTAGCCTTGCGCTGACAGTCAGAGCCGTCAGGATCGCGGTGCGCCAGACGCGTCGTGTATGACGGTGGAACCTTTCATCCGGTTTGCAACGGCCTGCCCACACGCCGTTTTAACCGCGCCTTGCAGAGGGACGCAGCATGAGTCTTGAACAATCTTCCGCCACGACGGATGAAGCGCCCACACAGCAGGAATCTGCCGACGGGGGTGTCACACCCGATGCAGAACCCGCGTCTGTAACTCCCGTTGACGCTTCAGACGGCGTCCGGCGCAAGACAGTTCTTGCCATTGATGCCATGGGCGGCGACTTTGGTCCTTCCGTAGTCGTTGCCGGTGCCGTAGAGGCCGCCAGAACGTTTGACGCCCGTCTTCTTCTGGTTGGACGCGAAGAGGACGTCAGCGCTGAGCTGGCCAAGTACGACACAAACGGCCTTGATCTCGAAATTGTGCAGGCTTCGGAAGTCGCCCTGATGAGCGAAAAACCTTCTGACATCCTGCGCCGCAAAAAGGGCGCCTCCATCCAGGTTGCCTGCCGTCTGGTCAAGGACGGCGTGGCTGACGGGGTCATCAGCGCCGGCCATTCGGGTGCGACCGTCGCCTGCGGCATGTTCATCATGGGTCGCGTGCCAGGGGTTGAACGCCCGGCTCTGGCCTCGGTACTGCCCACGGAAAAAAATCCCACCATTCTTTTGGATGTGGGAGCAACCGTAGACTGCAAGCCTTATCACCTTTTCCAGTTCGGGCTTATGGGCGAAGCCTTTTCGCGCGACTTGCTCGACTGCGAAAATCCCCGTGTGGGACTTTTGAGCATCGGCGAAGAGGAAGGCAAGGGGAATCTGCAGGTCAAAGAAGCCTACGACCTGCTGAAGATGGTCGAAAGCCTCAACTTTGTGGGCAATGTTGAAGGGCGCGATCTGTTTAACGGCAACGTCGACGTGACCGTCTGCGACGGCTTTATGGGCAACGTGGCCCTGAAGCTGAGCGAAGGGCTCGGCTCGGCGCTCTGCCGGATCCTCAAGCGCGAACTTTTGCATGCCGGTGTCATGTCAAAAATGGGCGCGTACATGTCCCGGCCAGCCTTCCGCAATTTTGCCAAGATTGTTGACTATGCCGAATACGGCGGTGCTCTTCTGCTCGGACTGCGCGGCATTGCCATTGTCTGCCATGGAGCTTCCAACGCCAAGGCTATTCGTAACGCCATTCGCATGGCAGCCATGTTTGTCGAGAAAAAAACCAACGAACGGCTCATGCAGGCCATCAGTGAAAACGAGGAACTGACCCGCTATGGACGCTCTTGCTGATTCTTCCACGTTGTCTGCCCTGCCCAGTCCTTCCCTGTACCTGTCCGGCTTTGGCACCTGCGTGCCTGAAAAGGTCGTCACCAATTTCGACATGGAACGGCTGACTGATACCAACGACGAATGGATCACCACGCGTACGGGTATCCGCAATCGTCACTTTCTGGCTGCGGACGAACAGCCTTCCGATCTTGCTGTCAGAGCCGCCCAGCAAACACTGGCCAACACCGGCGTTCCTCTGGAACGCATTACACACACGATTGTCGCCACCTGCACTCCTGAATACCTGAGTCCTTCAACAGCCTGTGTCGTTGCGCAAAAGCTGGGATTGCGCCACTGCGTTGCCTTTGACATCAATGCGGCCTGTACAGGTTTTGTTTATGCGCTCAATGTCTGCCAGGCGTTTTTGTGCGCCGACCCGCAGGCCTGCATTCTGCTTGTCACGGTCGAAGGCCTGAGCCGCCGCCTCAACTGGAAAGATCGCAGCACCTGCGTGCTGTTCGGCGACGGTGCAGGCGCGAGCCTTGCGACAGCACAGCCGCTTAATATCCCCGGGCATCTTTCAGCAAAGCTGCAAAGCATTCAATGTTCGAGCGATACAGAATGCTGGGATCTCATCTGCGTAGGCGGCGGCACGCACGAGGCGCATGTACTTGGCGACTCTGTGAGCGAAACGTTTTTTGTGACCATGCAGGGACGCGAAGTCTTCAAGCATGCCGTGCGGGCGCTGGTGTCCATTTCGCTTGAAGTTCTGAACAAAGAAGGACTCAGCGTTGAAGACGTGGATTTGTTTATCCCTCATCAGGCCAACCTGCGCATCATCGAAGCTGTGGGCAGCCGGCTCGGCCTGCCGGCTGACAAAGTATTTGTCAACGTGGGCAACTACGGCAATACCTCGGCCTCTTCGATCCCTCTGGCCATGGCCGACGCCTTTAAGCAGGGACGGATCAAGCCGGGCATGAAGGTGCTTGTGGCCTCGTTCGGCAGCGGCTTTACCTGGGGTGCTGCGGTGCTGCAGTTTTAAACCTGTTCACGCAGGCAGGGTTCTGGTGTACGGTGCATCCTTGCCAACGCGCTGTGTCTGAGGTGAGACCGGCGGGAGGCATCCGCGGTGCCGTCCGGCTCTGATGGAAGATGTCTGGCGCAGCCGCTTGCCGGCGCGGGTTATTATTGAATTTCATTTGTTCTTGTTTTATATACGGGCATTCCTGCAGCAAAAAGGACGTCACATGGCTGAACTTGTTCCCACAGCACTGGTGACCGGCGGTTCCCGCGGCATCGGCAAGGCCGTTGTCGAAGCTCTGGCCCGCCGTGGCCTTCAGGTTTTTTTAACGTACGTCAGCAAGCCCGAAGAAGCGCAGGCCGTCGCTGACAGTGTCATCGCCAACGGTGGCAGCGCCCGCGCCTTTCGTCTGAATGTGGGCGATAGTGCCGCTGTGGCTGACTTTTTTAAGGAAGAAATCAAGGACAAGGTCGACCTTGCCGTGCTGGTGAACAATGCCGGCATCACCAAGGACGGCCTTATTCTGCGTATGAAGGATGACGATTTCGACAACGTGATCGGCGTCAATTTGCGGGGAGCGTTTCTCTGCCTGCGCGAGGCCGCCAAAATCATGGCCAAGCAACGTCACGGTCGCATTGTGAGCATCTCCTCTGTAGTCGGCCAGTCCGGCAACGCCGGTCAGGCAAACTACGCATCGGCCAAGGCCGGCCTGCTCGGCCTGACCAAATCGGCGGCTAAGGAACTTGCCGGGCGCAACATTACCGTGAATGCGGTAGCTCCCGGATATATCGAAACTGACATGACCGCCGGACTCAGCGAAGAGGTGCGCAAGGCGTTTGCCGCGCAGATTCCGCTGGGGCGTCCGGGGTCGCCGGAAGATGTGGCTGCGGCTGTGGCTTTTTTGGCCTCGCCGGAAGCCGGTTACATCACCGGGCAAGTGCTCGCCGTGAACGGCGGCATGTACTGTTGAAACCAACTCGGGAGGATCCCCCATGTCCGTTGAAGAAAAAGTCAAAAACATCATTATGGAACAGCTCGGCGTTTCCGCCGAAGAAGTGAAGCCCGAAGCCTCGTTTGTGGAAGATCTTGGCGCTGACTCGCTGGATCTGACCGAACTGATCATGGCGATGGAAGAAGCCTTCAATGTGGAAATCGCCGATGAAGATGCCCAGAAAATTCTGAAGGTCAAGGACGCCATCGCTTACGTGGAATCCCACACCAAGTAGGCAGGTTGTCATTGCTTCTGGCGGAGTCGTCCGGCTTTGCGTGATCCTGAGGATCGTCGGCAAGGAGCCATCCATGCCATTTTCAGCGGCGCTGTGACGGCTCTGACGTCATGACGCATCGCACGGACTTCGCCTCCGACGGCGATCAATCCGAAACTGCCCCTTTTGCCGGGCCGCGTGCAGTTTCGGGCTGAGACTGAATTTGTCGGGCGTCCTGTGATTGTCTCATAGGGCGCCCGGTATTTTTTATACGCCCCCTTCCAGTCAGGCCAACGCGTGGCCGGTAAGGGAGCTTCCCCCCGGGAACTTACAACTGTCCCCGCGACGAGGTTTTGTCATGGAACGTAAACGTGTTGTCGTCACCGGCTATTCCGCCATTACCCCTCTCGCCAATTCCGCATCCGAAAGCTGGGAGGCGCTGCTCGCCGGGAAATCGGGCATCGCGCCCATTACCCTCTTCGACACGACGGGCTTCGACGCTACTATCGCAGGGGAAGTCAAGAATTTTAACGCCGAAGATTTCGGCGTCCCCGCCAAGCAGCTCAAACGCATGGATCGCTTCACCCAGCTTGGCCTTGCTGCGGCTCTGGAGCTCGTAAAGCAGTCCGGTCTGACCATCAACGACGAAAACGCCTACCGGATCGGCACCATTCTTGGCGTGGGGCTTGGCGGCCTGCATACCATCGAAGTGTTTCATACCAAGCTCATGGAATCCGGCCCCAGCCGCGTCTCTCCTTTCATGATTCCCATGCTCATTTCGAACATGGCACCAGGCCACATTTCCATTTTTACCGGGTGCAAGGGAGCCAACATGGTGCTGACCAGCGCCTGCGCTTCGGCTACTCACGCGATCGGCTATGCCTGTTCCGAACTCATGCTCGGCCGCTATGACGCCATGATCACCGGTGGCGTGGAAGCAACCATCACGCCTATGGGCATTTCGGGCTTCACCGCGCTCAAGGCGCTGTGCACCGCGCACAACGATGATCCCACCCATGCTTCGTGCCCCTTTGACAAAAACCGCAGCGGATTCATCATGGGTGAAGGCACGGGGCTGATCCTTGTGGAAACGCTGGAGTCTGCTCTGCGCCGCGGCGCTACCATCTATGCAGAAGTGGTCGGCTTTGGCGCTTCCGCAGACGCCTATCATATGACCGCTCCCGAGGAGTCCGGCGAAGGCATGGCGATGGCCATGCGCAACGCCCTTGCTGACGCAGGCGTTGCACCTGAAGAAATAGGGCACATCAACGCTCACGGTACGTCCACCCAGCTCAACGACCTGTGCGAAACCCGCGCGCTCAAGAAAGTCTTCGGCAAGCATGCCTACGACCTGGCCATCACTGCCAGCAAGTCTCAGATCGGGCACCTTCTCGGCGCCGCGGGCGGCGTCCAGGCCGTCTTCTCGGTTTTGAGCCTGTATACCGGCATGTTCCCCGGCACCATCAACCTCACAACGCCCGATCCCGAATGTGATTTGAATTACATGGCCGATGGCTCCAAACAGTTGAACCCGGAATACATCCTGTCCAACTCCTTCGGCTTTGGCGGCACCAACGGCAGCGTTCTTTTCAAAAAGTACAACGCCTGACATCACCATCTTCCAACACTCGCGAGGGTCTTACCATGGATCAGTTGCTGCTGCAGGATCCCGAGCTCGCCAAGGCCATCTGCCTTGAAGGCGACCGTCAGATGAGCAAACTTGAGCTCATCGCCTCGGAAAACTTTGTCTCCATGGCTGTTCGTGAAGCTATGGGCTCCATCCTCACGCACAAATATGCGGAAGGCTATCCCGGCAAGCGCTACTACGGCGGCTGCGAGTTTGTCGACATCGCCGAACAGCTGGCGATCGACCGCGCCAAGCAGCTTTTTGGCTGCACCTACGTCAACGCTCAGCCCCACTCCGGCAGCCAGGCCAACATGGCCGCCTATTTTTCGCTCATCAAGCCCGGCGACACGGTGCTTGGCATGAACCTTTCCCACGGCGGACATCTGACCCACGGCAGCCCCGTAAACTTCTCGGGCAAGCTGTTCAACATTGTCTCTTATGGCGTCAACCGCGAAACGGGGCGCATCGACTATGACGAACTGGCTCAGCTGGCCCACGAACACCGCCCTGCCCTGATTCTGGCCGGTGCCAGCGCGTATCCCCGTGTGCTCGATTTTGCGCGCTTCCGCGCCATTGCGGACGAAGTGGGCGCCAAACTCATGGTCGACATGGCCCATATCGCCGGGCTTGTCGCCACGGGTGAGCATCCCTCGCCCATCAACTACGCCCATATCACCACGACCACGACGCACAAGACACTGCGCGGTCCTCGCGGCGGCCTCATTCTGTCTGACGAAAGTCTGGGCAAGACCATCAACAGCCAGATTTTCCCCGGCATCCAGGGCGGTCCGCTCATGCACATCATTGCGGCCAAGGCCGTGGCCTTTGGCGAAGCGCTCAAGCCCTCGTTCAAAACGTACCAGCAGCAGACTCTCAAAAATGCTGCAACCCTCGCCAAGGCGCTGACAGACGCAGGCTTCAATCTGGTTTCCGGTGGCACTGACAACCACCTGATGCTTGTGGATCTGACCAACAAGGACATCACCGGCAAGGACGCCGAACACGCCCTTGACGCCGCCGGCATCACCGTCAACAAAAACACGGTGCCCTTTGAAACCCGCTCGCCCTTCGTCACCTCGGGCATCCGCATCGGCACGCCTGCCCTGACGACGCGCGGCTTTAAGGAAGGCGACATGCTCAAGGTCGCGGCCTGGATTGACGCTGCCGTCGGCGCTGCCTACAATGAAACGCGGCTGGCGGAAATCCGTCGCGAAGTGGAAGCCTTCGCACGGCAGTTCCCGCTGTTTGCCTGGTAACTCTGACGTGCCGCCCGAAAGGGCGGCACGCAGCCCCTTGTTAAGGATACAAGCATGCCCCGCATCGCCTGGCCCGACTACTTCATGCACATCGCTCTGCTTGTTGCGGAGCGTTCTACCTGCCTGCGCCGCAAGGTAGGCGCCATTGCCGTCAAGGACAAACGCATCCTTGCCACTGGCTACAACGGCGTTCCTGCCGGAGTGGCGCACTGTGAGGTTGCCGGCTGCCTGCGTGAAAAGCTGCATGTGCCCTCCGGGGAAAGACACGAACTCTGCCGGGGCCTCCACGCCGAGCAGAACGTCATCATCCAGGCTGCCGTGCACGGGATCTCCCTCAAGGGCGCCGAGATCTATGCGACCACGCAGCCGTGCCTTATTTGTTCAAAAATGCTTATCAATTGTGGCGTTACTGCCATCTATTACGCACAGGGCTATCCAGATCCCCTTTCCGAAAGCATGCTGCAGGAAGCGGGCATCCGCTGCGAATGCCTTCCGGTCATACCGGAAAGCGTGTGCGTCTCAAATCAGCATGATGCATCGAAGGAGCCGGTATGAGCGCTGAAACGTTCGCCCCTTTTATGCGCCGGGCCATCGAACTTGCAGAACGCGGACGCTGGCATGTCGCCCCCAACCCTACTGTAGGCGCGGTGCTGGTCCAGGACGGCCGCATCGTGGCCGAAGGATGGCACGCCAACTATGGAGAGGCGCACGCTGAAGTGCGCTGCCTCGATGACGCCAGAAGCAAAGGCGTTGATCCTGCCCAGTGTACGCTGGTCGTCACGCTGGAGCCCTGCAACCATACCGGCAAGACGCCGCCCTGCGTACAGGCTGTTCTGCAGGCCGGCATCCGCCATGTGGTGGCGGGCATGGCCGATCCTACCGCCGAGGCCGGCGGCGGCGCCGAAACGCTGCGCGCCCATGGCGTGCGCGTGGACATGGGCGTCGAGGAAGACGCCTGCCGGGATCTGATTGCAGACTTTCTTGTCTGGAAAACGACTGATCGCCCCTATATTCTGCTCAAGATGGCGGCAACGCTTGACGGACGCATAGCCACGCGCACCGGTCACTCGCGCTGGATTTCGGGTTCTGCCGCCCGTGCCGAGGTGCATCGCCTCCGTGCCGGCATCGGCCTGGCCGGCGGTGCTGTTTTTGTGGGCAGCAAAACGCTTCTTGCCGACAATCCCGCCCTGACGGCCAGAGACGTCCCGGTGACCCGCCAGCCGCTGGCGGCTTCCATCATGTCGCGGCTGCCCACATCGGACAACCTGGAACTGCTCAAAAACCGGCCTTCCGAAACAATCCTGTTTACCACCACGGCCGGAGCGGCTTCTCCCAGAGCCAGGGGGTTGCAGGAACGCGGCGTGCGTATCCACGGCCTCACCTGCTGGAAAGATGCCGGGGGCAGGGACTTGCAGCAGGCCATGACCTGGCTGCGTCAGGAAGCCGGATGCCGTTATGTGCTGTGCGAAGGCGGCGGCACGCTGGCGCTGGCGCTGCTTCAGGCCGCACTGATCGACGAATTTCATCTGTATCTGTCGCCCCGCGTGCTGGGTGACAACGAGTCGCAGCCCCTGTTCAGCGGCCGCTCGCCACAACACTTGGAGGAAGCGCTGCCTCTGCGTTTTGTCCAGGCCGGCATGCTTGGCGACGACTGCAGGCTCGTTCTGCGTGCGCTGCGGCGTTGCTGAGGTGACGCAATGTTTACCGGGCTTGTCCAGGGACAGGGGGATATTCTTGCTGTCGAGCGCAGGGGGCAGCAACGCCGTTTCCTTCTGCGGACGCGTTTTCCGATCCCCGACATGGCAATTGGCGAATCCATTGCGGTAAACGGCGCCTGTCTGACGGTTGAAACAGGCCAGGTTCTGGGAAGCTGTGCCGAATTTCAGGCCTATGCCTCCGGGGAAACCGTTTCCAGAACAACACTGGGAGAGCTTGCCCCTGGCTGCCGCGTCAACCTCGAGCGGGCGCTGGCCCTCGGTGATCGGCTTGGCGGACACATTGTCAGCGGCCATGTGGACGGCGTAGCCGTTGTGCGCAGCGTGGAGGCGCGCGGGGATTCCCGGCGCATCGTGCTGGCATTTCCGGAAGCGCTGGCGCCGGAGGTCATTGAGAAAGGCTCCGTGGCTCTTGATGGCATCAGTCTGACTGTCAACGCCTGCACAGACACGACGCTGGAGGTCAATGTCATCCCTGAAACCTGGCGCGTCACCACAGTCGGGACCTGGAAGACAGGAAGCCGCGTCAACATGGAAACCGATGTGCTGGGCAAGTATGTCCGCCGGCAGCTCCGGTTCCTGAACGGCACGGAACAGGCTCCTCCTTCCAGGCGTGGCGTTGATTTTGCGTTGCTGAGGGAAAACGGCTTTCTGTAACCGGAATTTTATACAGACTCTATCAAGGCCCTGACAGGGCCTTTAAAGAACGCATGCCAGACGCCGCATGCGTTGTGCTCAAGGGAGAAGTTGCATGCCTATCTGCACCATTCAGGAAGCCGTGGAGGATATGCGCCAGGGAAAGATGATCATCCTTGTGGATGACGAAGATCGCGAAAATGAAGGCGACCTGACCGTTGCCGCAGAATTCGTCACGCCCGAAATCATCAACTTTATGGCGACCCATGCGCGCGGACTGATTTGTCTGGCTCTGGGGCCGTCCCTGGTCGACAAGCTGGAGCTTCCGCTGATGACGCGGCGCAATGGATCGCGTTTCGGCACAAACTTCACCATTTCCATTGAAGCGCGCAACGGCGTGACAACCGGCATTTCCGCCGCCGACCGCGCACATACCATCCAGGTTGCCGTTGCTGACAACGCCCGCCCTGACGATCTGGTGACGCCGGGGCATATGTTTCCCTTGCGCGCGCAGATCGGCGGCGTGCTGACCCGCGCCGGCCAGACCGAAGGCAGCGTGGATCTTTCGGTCATTGCCGGATTGAAACCGGCTGCCGTTATCTGTGAAATCATGAAAGACGACGGCACCATGGCAAGAATGCCTGATCTTGAGATCTTTGCCGAACAGTATGGTCTTAAGATTGCTACTGTCCGTGACCTCATCCGCTACCGGATGCAGCACGGACAGACGGCCGTGCGCCGCGTAGCCGAAGCGGCTCTGCCCACACGGTACGGAAACTTCCGTGTCATTGCCTATGAAAATGACGTCAGCACGGATACCCATCTTGCCATCATCAAAGGCGATGTGTCCGAAAAGACCTGCCCGGATCCCGTACTGGTGCGCGTACACAGCGAATGCCTGACCGGCGACGCGCTGGGCTCGCTGCGCTGCGACTGCGGCGGCCAGCTGGCTGCGGCGCTCACGCAGATCGAACGGGAAGGCCGTGGCGCGGTGCTCTACATGCGCCAGGAAGGCCGTGGAATCGGGCTTGCCAACAAGATCCGCGCCTACGAACTTCAGGATCAGGGGCTCGATACGGTCGAAGCCAACATCAAGCTCGGCTTCAAGCCGGATCTGCGCGATTACGGCATCGGCGCCCAGATTCTTGTGGATCTGGGCATCCGGCAAATGCGCCTTCTCACCAACAATCCCCGCAAGATCATCGGTCTTGAGGGATACGGCATCCATGTTGTGGAGCGCGTGCCGCTGGAAATGCCCACAGGCCCCTGCAACCATGATTATCTCCTGACCAAGCAGGATAAAATGGGACACATGCTGCACCTGCACTAGCTCACGGCCCGCGGGGCACAACCGCACGGCACCATGCCCCGCGCGGCGCGGCGTCACGGCTCCGGCATTCAAACGTTTTTGACACGAGGCACCCTCATGCGTGACATCCATACCATCGAAGGACAATATGACGCGCGGAACCTGCGCTTTGCCATTCTGGCTACACGCTTCAACGACTTTATCGTCGACAGGCTCGTCAGCGGCGCCATCGACTATCTGTCCCGGCACGGCGCGGATCCCGACAACCTGACAATCATCCGCATTCCCGGCGCGTTCGAGCTGCCCGTTGTGTGCAAGAAGCTGGCCGAATCCGGCCGGTATGACGGGGTTCTGGCTCTGGGCGCTGTCATCCGCGGCGCAACCCCCCATTTTGACTTTGTGGCCGGCGAAGCCACCAAAGGGCTTGCTCAGGTTGCCCTGCAATCGGGCGTGCCTGTCGGTTTTGGCCTTCTGACTACCGACAGCATCGAACAGGCCATCGAACGGGCGGGGACCAAAGCCGGCAACAAGGGTGTCGAGGCCGCCTCTGCACTGCTTGAAACCGTGCGTGTGCTGCAGCAACTTTAGCCGTCAGGGACACACGCCATGGCCAAAAATCATCCCCGGAGCGCAGCCCGCATACGCGCCTTCCAGGTCCTGTACAGTCTTCAGTTTTCCCCGGTAGCCACTGTGGAAGAGCTCAAGGCCCTCGCCGAACGCCTGCCGGATGATACCACAGGCGATCTGTCCGCCGCCAAGTACGATCCGGACTTTGCCTGGGATCTTATTGAAGGCGTCTGGAGCTGCGAAACGGCACTCGATGAGGCGATTGCCTCATTTTCCCATAACTGGCGGAAAGACCGGCTGGGCAAGGTCGAGCTCACCCTGCTGCGCCTTGCTTTCTACGAACTGGAGCATCACCCCGACGTTCCTTCAAAAGTGGTTATCAGCGAGTCTTTGGATTTGGCCGCCCGGTTTGCCAATGACCAGGCACGCCATTTCATCAACGGCATTCTGGACGCCGCCGCCCGCGCCCGCGACGCCGGTACCGGCAACGCAACTCCATCCGCTTCCTTGAGGTAATTGACATATGAGTACCTTCCAACGCTATGATCCCCAGACAATCGAGCCCAAGTGGCAGCATCGCTGGGAATCGGAAAAGACTTACGCCTGCACCGAAGATTCCACCAAGCCCAAATATTATGTGCTTGAAATGTTTCCCTATCCCTCAGGGAATCTGCATATGGGGCATGTGCGCAACTACGCCATTGCAGACGTTGTGGCCCGTTTCCGCCGCATGCAGGGCTACAACGTTCTCCATCCCATCGGATGGGACGCCTTTGGCCTGCCTGCCGAAAATGCAGCCATCAAGCACGGCACGCACCCCGCAAAGTGGACGTACGCCAATATTGACAACATGCGTTCGCAGCTCAAGTCGCTGGGCTACTCTTACGACTGGGATCGCGAGCTTGCCACCTGCCATCCCAAATACTACCGCTGGGAGCAGGAATTTTTCCTCCGTTGTCTGGAAAAAGGGCTTGTGTATCGCAAAAAGGCCACTCAGAACTGGTGCCCCAAGTGCAACACCGTCCTTGCCAACGAGCAGGTCGTGGACGGCCTTTGCTGGCGTTGCGACAGCCATGTGCAGCAGAAAGAACTGACTCAGTGGTTCCTGAAAATCACCGCCTACGCCGACGAACTGCTCGCTGACCTCAAAAAGCTGGAAGGCGGCTGGCCGGATCGCGTGATCAGCATGCAGCGCAACTGGATTGGCCGTTCTGAAGGGGCGGAACTCACCTTCCCCCTTGAAAACGGCAACGGTCAGATTTCGGTATTCACCACCCGTCCGGATACGGTGTTCGGGGTGACGTTCATGACGCTTGCGCCGGAACATCCGCTGGTCAAGGAGCTGGTGGCCGGCAAGCCCAACGAAGCCGAAGTGCTGCGCTTTGTCGAACGCGTGCGCAACATGGATCGCATCGACCGGCAGTCGGACGATCTGGAAAAAGAAGGCATGTTCACCGGCGCCTACTGCCTGCATCCGTTCACAGGCGAGCGCGTGCCGATCTGGCTTGGCAACTTCGTACTGGCCGAATACGGCACCGGCGCGGTCATGGCCGTGCCGGCTCACGACCAGCGCGACTTTGACTTTGCCAAGAAATACGGCATGGCCATTCGGCCTGTGGTGCAGCCGGAAGGCGTCGAGCTTGACGGCGCGACCATGACCGAAGCCTATGACGGCCCTGGGACAATGATCAACTCCGGCGAGTTCAACGGCATGCCCAACGAACAGGCCAAAAGCGCCATTGTCGATGCGCTGCACAAGGTCGGCCGCGGACGCAAAACAGTCAACTGGCGCCTGCGCGACTGGAATATCTCGCGTCAGCGCTACTGGGGCGCGCCCATCCCGGTGATCTACTGCGACAAGTGCGGCATGGTCCCCGTCCCGCAGAAGGATCTGCCGGTGCTTCTGCCCACCAACGTGCAGACGCATCCTGACGGCCGCTCGCCGCTGCCGGACACGCCTGAGTTTGTGGAGTGCACCTGCCCCGTTTGCGGTGGCAAGGCCCGGCGCGAAACAGACACCATGGATACCTTTGTGGAATCTTCATGGTACTTTGCGCGCTATACCGCAGCCCGCAAGGAAGACGCGCCGTTCGATCCTGCCGCGCTGGCCTACTGGCTGCCTGTCGATCAGTATATCGGCGGTGTGGAACATGCCATCCTGCATCTGCTGTATGCCCGTTTCTTCACCAAGATGCTGCGCGACTTCGGCTATTTCCCCAAGAACATCGACGAACCGTTCACCAACCTGCTTACCCAGGGCATGGTGCTCAAAGACGGCTCCAAGATGTCCAAGTCCAAGGGCAACACCGTCGATCCCACGGCCATGATCGCCAAGTACGGCGCAGACACCGTGCGGCTGTTCTGCCTGTTCACAGCGCCGCCGGAACGCGATTTTGACTGGAGCGACTCGGGCATCGAAGGCGCTTTCCGCTTCCTTGCGCGTATCTGGCGTCTGTATGGCGACGTGCGTGACGTCATCGTGCCTGTTGCCGCCTGTTCCTCCACGGCCAAAGACGCCGCCGTGTCGCCCCTGGCGCGCGAAATCCGCCTTAAGGAACACGCTACGGTCAAAAAGGCCGGGGAAGACATCGGCAACCGCTATCAGTTCAACACGGGCATTGCCGCGGTCATGGAGCTTGTCAACGCCCTGTACCTTGCCAAGGACGAGCTGAGTGCGACCGAACAAGGCCGCAACGTACTCTCCTCGGCTGTCAGCACGGTGCTGACGCTCATGTCGCCTGTCACCCCGCACCTGTGCGAAGAACTCTGGGCCGATCTGCACCGCGACACGGGACCGTCCATGATCGAGCAGCAGCCCTGGCCTCAGTGGAGCGAAGACGCCCTCAAGCGCGACGTGCTGACTGTGGTCATCCAGATCAACGGCAAGCTGCGCAGCAAAATCGAAGTTGCCGCCGACGCCCCCAAGGAAGAACTGGAGCGCGCCGCGCTGGCCGATCCTACGGCAGCCCGCCATCTGGAAGGCCTCACCGTCCGCAAGGTTGTGGTCATTCCCGGCCGGCTGGTCAACATTGTGGCCAACTAGCGCCCCCGGTTGTCGCTGGATTTGGCTCAATACATAAACGGCGGTGCCCGCGTGAGGATACGGTTTCCTTCTGTCGCGCGGGCAGCCGCCTGCATTTGTCAGAGCCGGTCAGGCTGAAAAAGAAACGCCCCATAAGACACGGTTGAAGGGGCGTTTCCCTGCCGTTTTCAGGCCCGGTGCCCCAAACGGCATAAAAAGGCTGAAGACGCCCTTGCAGGCATGACGCACCGCCATGCAGGCTCTGACCAGACAACCCGTTACGCGATCCAGGGCTCTGCTGCCTGCAACGCAGCATTCCGGCCTGACGCTGTCTGCCCCTGGCGTGACAGCAACATCCGGCCGCCCGGATCCCTTTTCTGCCGTAATCTTTTTGTGATCGAGGTTTGCCGCATGCCCGCTCTTTGCCGCCGCTCGTTTTTGGCCGTGACGCTGCCACTGGCCGTCTCCGTACTGTGCCCCGGACTGCTTGCCGGCTGCGGATACACCTGGCGCGGGCAGAAAGGAAATCTGTCTGCCGACAGCGTGCTGGGTGACGGCAGCAAGACGCTGCGAATGGGGAAAGTGGAGCAGGTAACCCTGTACCCGTGGGTGCCTTATGCCATCCGTTCGCAACTGCGCGATGAAATCAACGCCCGCGGCCTTGCCCGCTGGGTTGACGGCAAAACTGCAGACTATACGCTTGGCGTCAAGCTCACGGGCAGCACCATCCGCAGCTACAGTGACACGGCTTCCGGCATGGCCCAGCTGTCACAGGTAAGAATTTCTCTGGTCCTCACCGTGTACGACGGGCACACCAACAACCAGGTCTGGACGTCCGGCACCGTCAGCTACAGCGATACCTTTGAATTTGAAAATGACGAAACCGCCGTCAGAGAAACGCTTACCGAGTGCGTCAGGCGGGCCCTGGATCGTCTTCAGCAGCGGTTCTGACCATGCAACGCCCTGGATTTCTGTTCTGCTTCTGTCCGGACTCCGCCCTGCTGGATCTTCTGCTGGAAGAAACCATGCAGCGTTTTTTCCCGTCCCCGGACGGCGTGGAGCGTCTTGTCTTCTGGGGCGACGACGGACTGCCAGCCCGCTTCTGGGAAGCACTCACCCTGCAGGGCTTCATTCCGACATCCCGCGTTCTTGTGGTGCGCTGTGCCCAGCTGCTGCCCGCGGACGTTTGGCGGCAGCTTTCCAAAGCGCTGGCGCGTCCGAATCCGCAATCTTTTCCTTTGTTCTGCATGGAAGGAACCTGGGAAAAAGGACGCCCCAAGCTGCCTGCCCATGTGGAAAAACTGCCCTGCACCGCTTTTGCACGCAAGCAGAAGTGGTGGCTCGAACGCGCCGGTCTGGATGAGCGTTCACTGCCTGCCTTTGTCAAACAGGCCGCCGCAAAACTTGGCCTGACTCTGACGCCCGAAGCGTTGAACCGGCTTGTTGAGATGTTGTCTCCACAGGCTGCCGCCATTGAGGGCGAATTGCTCAAGCTTTCGCTGTTTGTTTCATCCCGGGCAGAAGGCACTGCCAGGCGCACTGTGGAAGAGTCCGATCTTATTGCCGTCAACCAAGCAGAAAAATTTAATATTTTTAGTATAATCCGTCATTTCCAACAAGGCCAGGCCCTCAGCGCCTGGCAGCAGGCCATGCGCGAGCGGGGCGAAGATCTGATCTTTCCTCTTCTGGCGCTGCTGCAGCGCGAAGCCCGCCAGCTCTGGCAGGCGCTGGCCGATCCGTCTTCAGCCTCCATGCGCCGCGACGGCGAGCAACAGCTTGCCACGGCCCGCCGTCTTGGCATTACAGGTCTGGTCACACTGTGGGACACCATGCACGACGCCGAGTTGTCCATCAAATCCGGCAGAAAGACCCCTGATCAGGCCTTGGACAGCCTGCTTGGCGACGTGACTCTGCTGTTCAGTTCCGTCAGAAGCCGATAAAAACACCCTGCAAGACAATCTCTCACCGTTTTCCCCTTGCCACGCACACAGGACTGCTTATTATGTCGGAAACTGCATCCCGACCGCCATACATCGGTCACAGAGCCAGGCTGCGCAAGGACGTCATGGGAGCGCTTTCCACCGCCGCAGATGAACGGCTGCTGGAATTTCTGCTGACCTTTGCCCTGCCCCGCAAAGACACAAAACCTCTGGCCAGAACGTTGTTGCAGCGTTTTGGCAATCTGCGTGGCGTACTTGACGCCGACAGGGATCGCCTGTTGAGCGTTACCGGCCTGGGGCCGGGATGTGCAGACTTTTTTGAGCTGTTGCGCGAACTGCGCGCCCGGTATGAAGAGTCCCCGGTCTTCCGGGGTGAACGGCTGTGTGACAATGCCGCCGTAGCGGCCATGGCTCGCACAAGGCTCTCCGGACTTCAGGTTGAAGAACTCTGGATGGCCCTTGTGGACACAAGACTCCACCTTCTGGCATGGCTGCCGGTAGCCCGGGGGAGCATCAATGCCGCGCTCGTGAACACTCAGGAAATCATCCGGCTGTGCCTTAAGCACCATGCCTGGGGATTTATTCTGGTCCACAACCATCCCGCCGGAGGCAAACCTTCGGCGCAGGATATAGCGATTACGCAAAAAGTGGAGGAGGCCGCCCGCGCCGCGGGCTTCTTTCTGCTGGACCATCTGGTCATCATGGACGATAACTACTGCGGCCTGCGCGAGGAAGGCTTTCTTCCGCCGCTGGCCGCCTCCGGAGGGCTCCTCTGACGGTGTCCCCGGACGATAAGGACATTGCTATGAGCTTGAAATCCGACGACGATTCCAAAAACGACGCTCCGCGCCGCCGCCTGATCAGACGCCGTCCGTCAGCCGCCATCACCAAACGAATCGAAACGGAAAACCGCGATACGGACGTTCTCAAAGATATTCCTACGACGCTGCCTGTCCTGCCTTTGCGGGACGTGGCCGTATTCAACTATATGATCGTGCCGCTGATGGTCGGCCGCGAAAGTTCCGCCCGCGCAGTGGAAATGGCCGCCCAGGGCAACCGCTATATTTTCCTTTGCACGCAGAAATCTGAATCTGTAGAAAACCCCGGCATGGACGATCTGTTCCATATCGGCTCGGTAGCCATCATCCTGCGCCTGCTTAAAATGCCCGACGGACATCTCAAAGCGCTGGTGCAGGGCTTGTCGCGCGCCAGACTGACACATCTTGCCACCAGCGGCCCGTGCCTCATGGCCGATATCGACGTGCTGCACGAACAGCCGGCCGCCATCCCCGAAGTGGAACAGGAAGCGCTGGTCCGCTTTGCCCGCGAGCAGTGCGAGCGCATTTTGGCCATGCGCGGCATCCCCACGGCCGAAATCATGAGTGTGCTGACAAGCGTCAACGAGCCCGGCCGCATTGCCGATCTCATCGCTGCAAACCTGCGCCTCAAACTTGACGAAGCACAGGCCATTTTAGCCTGCATCGATCCTGTCGAGCGCCTGCACATGGTTGTCGCACATCTGGTCCATGAGGCCGAAGTTGCCGCCATGCAAATGAAAATCCAGACCTCGGCCCGCGAAGGCATGGACAAGGCGCAAAAGGAATACTACCTGCGCGAACAGCTCAAAGCCATCAGGCAGGAACTTGGCGAGACCGACACCGAGGAAGATCTTGAAGAGCTGCGCAAAGCGCTTGACGAGGCCCAGCTGCCCGAAGAGGCGCGCAAAGAGGCCGACAAGCAGCTCAAGCGCCTTTCCACCATGCACCCCGACTCGGCCGAGGCCACTGTGGCCCGCACCTATCTTGACTGGATGGTCGAACTGCCCTGGAACACCTTGTCCACCGATCAGCTCGACATCCGGGAAGCCAAAAAAGTGCTTGAGGCCGATCACTATGGCCTGTCAAAAGTCAAGGATCGCATTCTGGAGTATCTGAGCGTACGCAAGCTGAATCCGGATTCCAAGGGGTCCATTCTGTGTTTTGCCGGCCCTCCAGGCGTGGGCAAGACGTCGCTGGGGCGTTCCATCGCCCGGGCGCTTGGCAGGCAGTTTCAGCGCATATCCCTGGGAGGCATGCGCGACGAAGCCGAAATCCGCGGTCACAGGCGCACCTATATCGGCGCAATGCCTGGCCGTATCATCCAGGCCATGAAACAGGCTGGCACGCGCAATCCTGTTATCGTGCTCGACGAGTTGGACAAGCTGGGTTCCGACTTCCGGGGCGATCCGTCTTCTGCCCTGCTTGAAGCGCTCGATCCGGAACAGAACCATGCTTTCAGCGATCACTATCTGAATGTGCCTTTCGATCTTTCAAAGGTCCTGTTCATCTGCACGGCAAACCACCTGGAAAATATTCCGGGCGCTTTGAGGGACCGTCTTGAAATCATTTCCCTGCCTGGCTACACCATACAGGAAAAAGTCGCTATTGCGCGGACGTATCTTGTGCCTCGCCAGCAAAAGGAAAACGGACTTGGCGGCGAGGACATCCGGATCAGCGACAGCGTCCTGGCCCGCATCATCCGCGGCTATACCCGTGAAGCCGGCGTGCGCAGCCTGGAGCGGAAAATTGGCGCTGTGTTCCGCAAGCTGGCACACCGCAAAGCCGAAGGCGCTTCCGGCCCCTTCCGCATTTCCCCTGCGACGCTCCACTCTCTGCTTGGCGCGCCCCGTTTTCTCGAAGAGGATCGGGACGCCGTACTCGAGCCTGGCGTGGCCCTGGGGCTTGCCTGGACGCCCGCAGGCGGCGAGGTGCTCCATGTGGAAGCGACTGTCATGAAAGGCAAGGGCAATCTGACGCTGACCGGCCAGCTTGGCGATGTCATGAAGGAAAGCGCGCAGGCGGCTGTCAGCTATGCACGGGCCCACGCCGAAGAGCTGCAACTGAATCCGGACTTTCCCGAAAAGCTTGACATCCACATTCACGTTCCTGAAGGCGCCACGCCCAAAGATGGCCCCTCTGCCGGGGTGACCCTGCTCACGGCGCTGATTTCCCGACTGACAGGACGCTCTGTGCGCAGCGATCTGTGCATGACCGGAGAAATCACGCTGCAGGGACGCGTCCTGCCTGTGGGCGGCATCAAGGAAAAGATTCTTGCCGGCGTGGCTCTGGGGCTTACCCACGCGTTCATTCCTGCAAAGAACGTAAAGGATCTTGAAGAAATTCCTGCAGATTTGCGCAAAAAGATTACGATTCACACAGCGAGCAACGTGCGGGAAGTGCTTGATTTCGCCTTGCTTGAAAAAACCGAGAACTGATCTCTCTCGCCCTGCCTCTCTGCCCGGGCCGGACGGCGCTGCCGCACGGCCCGGTTTTGTTCTGTTCAGCGGCCTTTCAGGTCTCTGGTCAATATAAAGCAGAGAGATATATGCCTGCTGCCATGTCATAAGGGCTTGCTGCCGCTGTTTCTACGCTGCGGTGCAGGGGGCAGCCGGCCGTCAACTTCGCCTTGAACCTGCGCCGCTTTCAAGGCAAAACAGATCCAGATCAGCGCACCGCCGTTTCCATCAGACTGGCGCGCGGCCACGTCCTCCGGCGCATGAGCCACACGTCCCGCACGGAGGCCGCCCGCATGCGACGGCGCAAGGCCGGTCTGTCTGCAGCGGGTCCAGACTTTCGTGTTTTCCAGGGCAGGCGCAACCTCGGCTCAGCCTCTCTTGCGCGACGGCGTACCCCTCTTTAACCTCAAACGATTCCAGGAGAGAGATCCCGTGAGCGAAACCCTTGGACCGCGACTGCGGGACGCAACCCGCCTTCTGGCTGACGCGGGCGTCGACTCACCCCGCCTTTCCGCCGAACTTTTGTTATGCGCGGCTGTCGGGATCAGCCGTGTCCAGCTGGCCACACATCCTGAACGCCCTGTCAGCGACGGCGAAGCACAGCGGTTTGACGCGCTTGTCCGGCGTCGCGCCGCAGGCGAACCTGTTGCCTATCTTCTTGGCGTCAAAGAATTCTTTGGGCGTGACTTCAAGGTCACACCTGCTACGCTGGTTCCCCGCCCGGAAACCGAGCTGCTCATTGAAGCCGCCCTTGAGGCCGGCGAACTGCCCGCCGGAAACTGTCTGCGCTTTGCCGATTTTGGCACGGGCAGCGGTTGTATCGCCATCACGCTATGCCTCGAACGCCCGGCCTGGTCGGGAATTGCCATAGATCTTTCCTTCAATGCGCTGTCTGTGGCCAGGCATAACGCCATGACGCTGGGCGTCGGGCAACGCCTCAGCCTGTTGCAGGCGGATTTTGTCAATCCGCCAGTCAAACTGCACAGTCTGGATCTGCTGATCAGCAATCCCCCCTATGTCAGTTGCGCCGAATACGCTGAGCTTTCGCCAGAAGTCCAAAAATACGAACCCGCCC
>DVMI01000068.1 GCA_018715085.1 Candidatus Avidesulfovibrio excrementigallinarum
GCTAAAAAAGCGTTCTTTTCCCCTGGAGGCAGGCCTTGCCGGAGGGGACAAAATGAGCTGGCAGCGTTGTGTAGCAGGGGCAATTGGGAAGCCGTGCCACTGGTAAGGCGAAAAACCGCTTGCCTGGTAACACGATTTTTGTGAAAATACTATCCATGCGTGTGGTTGCGAGGGGACGGAGATGAAGAAACTGGTAGCGGCAGTTGCAGCCTTTGTGTGCTGGGCGTTGACCATGGCTGGTTGCCCGGCGGCATCCGGAGCCTCTGATGCGGCAATGCGGATTGCCTTTACTGACATTGCCGGCCGCCAGGTCGTTCTTGACAAGCAGCCGCAGACCTTCATCGTGGCCAACTACATCGCCAACTTTCTGATGGTCGGGGGGGCGCAGAGTCTGGACAAGGTCATCGGCATGACGCTTGATGGCTGGGAAGAGACGCGGTATGGCGAATATGCGTTGTATACCGAAGCGTTTCCGCAGCTGACAAAACTGCCGAGTGTTGGCGGCTATCACGATGACGTGCTTGACGCCGAGATGATCCTTTCGCTGCATCCGGACGTGCTGTTGATCGGTCGTTCCCAGTTTGTAGCCAACAACCAGCGGGTGGCCGTGTTCGAGCAGGCCGGGATCCATGTGGTGGTTGTCGACTATCACGCCATGACTGTGGAGAATCACACGCGCAGCACCATGATTTTGGGACAGCTCCTGGGCCGCGAGGAGGTGGCCAGGCGCCAGTGCGACGCATATTCGTCCTCGTTGAAGAGAGTGTATGCCGCCATCGAGGCCTTGCCGGAACAGGTCAAGCACCGCAAGGTGCATATGGAGCTGGGCGACAAGGGGGTTGGCGAGTACGGCAACAGCTACAATAAGGATGTGCTGTGGGGAGCCATTTTAAAGCATCTTCAGGCAAACGGCCTTGCCGAGCAGGCTGCACAGCCGTATGCGCCCTTGGACCGGGAATTTGTGCTTGCCGCGGATCCCGACCTGATTGTCATTGGGGGCGGCATCTGGCGTAACGGAGCCGAAGGCGATCAGATGCTCATGGGGTTGACGGTGGACGAAGCCGAGGCGCAGCAGCGCTTAAGAGGCTTTGCCAATCGCCCCGAATGGCGTTCGCTTGCCGCAGTGCGGACCGGCGAAGTCTACGCGGTAGATCACGGAAGCCTGCGCAACATGGCCGACTACACCCTTATCTTGTATTTGGCCCGGATTCTGTATCCCGAAACGTTTGCCAATGTGGATCCCATGGCAGAAATGCGGGCGTTTTATGCCAGTTATCTTCCTGAGCTTCCGTTTCGTGGCGCGTTCATGATCAAACTGGCGGGCCGATAGGAGCGCAGCGTGTCGGAGGGCATTGCCAGCTACAGGAAGCTGAACGGCCAGAGGCTGCTTGTCAGCAGTGTTCTGGCCGCTGTTACGGTGGGGCTGGCCATCGTGGATTTGGGCGTGGGCTCCTCGGGGCTTGCTCCTGGAGAAGTGCTTGCCGCACTGGTTGCCGGGCCCTCGGGAGGGACGCCGCACAGCGTGATTTTATGGGCCATCCGTGTGCCCATGACGCTGACCTGTATGCTGGTAGGCGGTTCACTCAGCCTTGCGGGGCTGCAGATTCAGGCCATCACCAGCAACATGCTGGCCAGCCCCTATACGCTGGGCATTACGGCCAGCGCCAGTTTTGGCGCGGCCATCGCCATCACGGCCGGCATTTCGATAGCCGGGTATCTGTGGATAGGCACGGCGCTCATGGCGCTGGTCTTTGCTCTGGCCGTTTCGCTGCTGGTGGTATATCTGAGCCGGTTCCGCGGCATGTCGACCACCACACTGATTCTTGCCGGAATCATCATGAATTTCTTTTTTCAGGCGTTGCAGCAATATCTGCAGTATCGCGCCTCTCCTGAAGTCGCACAGGTCATTGCCGGCTGGACGTTCGGCAATTTGCAGCGGTCGTCCTGGACGAGTGTTGTGGTGTGCGGCGCACTGCTTGCCATGGGTGCACTGATCCTGTCCAGATGGTCCTGGCGGCTCACCGCGCTGGCTACGGGCGAAGAACGCGCGCGCAGTCTGGGCGTCAACACCGCCAGGCTGCGGTTGCAGGTATTTCTTGTCTGTGCGCTGCTTATTGCCGGTGCAGTGGGGTTTATCGGCACGGTGGCCTTTGTGGGACTGGTGGCTCCGCACTGCGCCAAGCTTATCCTTGGCGAGGATCAGCGTTTTTTGTTGCCCGGAGCCTTGTTTCTTGGGGCGTTGATGCTCCTGGCAGCCTCCATTTGCTCAAAACTGTTGTCTGATGGCGCCATGCTTCCTGTGGGAATCATCACCTCGCTTGTGGGGGTGCCGTTTCTGTTTGCCCTGTTGCTGAAAAAGGGAAGGTGACATGCTAACACTGTCAGTATGTGATCTTGCGGTGACGTTTGCCGCCCGTTCTGTGCTCGACAACGTCAGTGCAACGTTTTATGGCGGCGAAATGGTGGCGGTTATCGGGCGCAATGGCGTAGGCAAGACTACGTTCATCAAGGCGCTGGCCGATCTTGTCCCGCACCGTGGAACGGTGACACTGCACGATGACAGCACAGGCAGGGTGTTCCCGCTGCGCGAGATTGCCTATGTGCCTCAGCTCGAGGCTGTGACAAGCCGCCTGACAGTGTTTGAAACGGTTCTGCTTGGCCTTGTGCGGGATCTGCATTGGAAAGTCAGTGACGAACAGCTCGACACCGTCATGCGTGTGCTTGCCGAGCTGCACCTTGAAGAGCTGAGTCACAGACCTGTTTGTAACCTGAGCGGCGGGCAGAAGCAGCTTGTGTTCATGGCTCAGGCCTTTGTGTCCAACCCTCGCGTGCTGCTGCTTGATGAGCCTACCAGCGCGCTGGATTTGCGCCACCAGCTCATTGTGATGGATCTGGCGCGACGGTATACCTGCGAGCGGGGGCTTGTCACACTGTTTGTCACGCACGACTTGATGCTGGCTTCCCGGTACAGCCACCGGCTGCTGCTGCTGGACGGGGGGCGAATCCGGGCGCTGGACACTTCCGAACAGGTTCTGCGGCCGCACCTGCTGGGCGACGTGTATGACATTGAGGCCAGCGTCGAGCGCACACGTTCCGGATTTTTGGGCGTTGTCCCTATAAGGCCCTTATGAAGACACAATATTTTTCTCAGTTACGGGAATACTGGTCCGGCCGGGTAGCGGCGTATTCGTCTGTGAACGAGGATGAGCTGCTGCACGAGCAGGGTAGAGTGTGGGAGGCGCTGTTGCGGGAGAACCTGCCTGCGCAGCCAGGGCTGAAAGTGCTGGATGCGGGATGTGGGCCGGGATTTTTTTCCATCCTGATGGCACGCGGCGGCCATGATGTCACGGCGGTTGACTGCAGCGCGTCCATGCTGGATGCAACGCTGGCCAACGTCGGACGTTTCTGCCCGGACAGAAGGGTGCGCACTGCCGCCATGGACGTGCAACAGCTGGCGTTGCCGGATAAATCGTTCGATGTGGTCTTGAGCCGCAATGTGACGTGGAATCTGGAACATCCTGAAGCGGCGTATGCAGAATGGCTGCGTGTGTTGCGGCCTGGTGGGGTCCTGCTCAACTTTGATGCCAACTGGTACGCCTATTTGTTTGATGAGGTTGCGGCCGCCGGGCGTGAGCAGGATTTGCAGGCCGTGCGCGAGCAGGGGTACGAGCTTGACGAGGAACAGACCGACGACAGCCTGCGGGACGTGTTTGAGGCATTGCCGCTGGGGCGGAACCGCCGTCCGGAGTGGGATTGTCAGTGCCTCGAGGCCCTGGGATACAGGGAAGTGACGTTCAGAATGCCACTCCCTGAAGGCATCATGAACGAGTACTACAGGACGCTGTACGCACATACCCCGATGTTTTTGATCCGGGGGATCAAGGGATGAACGCATGACGACACTGGAAGCCATCCGGGCATACTGGAATACGCGTGCCGAAGGATTTTCGCTGAAGACGGCGCACGAGCTGCAGCATGAGCAGGCCCGCTGGGCTGATCGCGTACGGCCCTTTTTCCCTCGGGAAGGGCGGCTTTCTGTGTTGGACGTCGGCTGTGGACCAGGGTTTCTGGCTATTTTGCTTGCCAAGCTGGGGCACGAGGTCACGGCCTTTGACTACACCGAGCAGATGCTTGAACGCGCCCGTGTAAACGCGGCTGAGGCCGGCGTGCACTTGACGGTCTGCAGGGGGGACGCCCAGAGCCTGCCGTTTGGTGACGGAGCGTTTGACATGGTGGTATCCAGAAATCTGACCTGGAACCTCGAGCAGCCGGAGCGGGCCTATGCCGAGTGGCTGCGCGTGCTTGCTCCCGGCGGCTCGCTGCTCAATTTTGACGGCAATCATTACCGCCATCTGTATGATGAGGCGTATGCCGAGCTTGAAGCCCAGGACGGGCGCGCCGACGCGCACAGCCCCGAGTATATGCTTGGCGTGGATCCTACGCCTATCAGGGAAGTTGCCAGGCAGCTGCCTTTGAGCCGGGTTGACCGGCCTCAGTGGGATGTGGCTGTGCTGCTTGGCCTGCATGCGGATCGTGTGGCGGTGGAAGTGGAGCACCGTCGTTTTCGGAGCAGTCAAGGCAAGGAATGCAGTCTGATTGGCGATTTTGCCGTGGCTGCCCGCAAGATGCCGCGTGTGGAAAACACGCCTGCCGTCTGAAACGCTGGCCTGCGGTCCGGAGCAGTCCGGCGCACACCGGGCGCGATACCGCGGTGTCTGTGGATGCACTCTGCCGCCGGGCGTGCAAATCTCCCTGTCTGCCCTCTCCGGCAGGCCCAGATGATTCCAGCTGCCGCATTCATGCGGCTTTTCCCTTCATAGAGAAATTTTTTCTGCCACGTCCCGGCATGGGCAGGCATTGCCGGTGCGCCAGCTTCCTTTCCTGCCGCAATGAGGAAAAGGCGTGTGCAGCCGCGTCTTTTGCCGGAAGCGCTTTTACAGCAATACGTCGGATCGCGGGATTACAGACGCCTCTTGCCCGGCCCGGGGCAGCAGCTGGTGTGACGCTGTAAAAAGCGGCATGGCAGGCTGCCGCAGCAGGACGGCTGTTTTTGATTGAAATGTCCGCCTGGCGGCCGGTGAAGTGTTCCCTTTTTGCATTCAAGACTCAAACAACGCCGGTTCGCTGCCCCGCTTTTTCAGACAATTCCCTTCAAACGTGTGACTGCAACAATGGTTCCCCTTGCGAACGGGCGCTGCCGTGCACGGGTGGAACCTTTTGTGCCTGCCTGCAGCGCAGTCCTCTTCTGACAGGTTTTGCCGACCCGCCTGAGCGTGGAGGTGCAGCGATTCTGCCGGGTCTGTCCGCAACGGCCGGGAATAACAAAACCGGAGGCGCTCGTGTGAGCACCTCCGGCTTGGGTCAGTGTTGCCTGTCCGGGTGGAGCGTCCTAATCAGTTTGCTTGAGTTCTGAAGTAGGACGGCAGTTCGATGTCTTCTTCGTTTGTGCTGAAGACAAAGGAATCTTCATGACCAGGGTTGTGAGAGGCCTGCTGCTCCCTTTCTCTCATGCGCAGGTAGGTGGGCTTTGAACGATCCTCGGAAGGGTCGAATACGAAAGCGCTGCGCGGGCGGGAAGGAATGACGCGCGGTTCTGAAGCACGCACGGTCGGGGCCTGGATGGGAGCTCCGGCATGACTGGCGGCGGTGTGGCCTGCACTGTGAGCGTTGGCCTGCGTTTTGGCGTTTTCCGAGGCAGTGCTTTCGATGCCGGTTGCGATGACCGAGACGCGGATTTCATCCCCGGCGTTGGGATCAATGACGATACCGGCGAAGATCTGCGGTTCGACGCCTTCAGCGCTGGCGCATTCGGTAATGTAGTTGTTGGCCTCCCCATATTCTTCCATGGTGAGGTCTTCGTTGGCGGTGATGTTGATCAGCACTGACTTGGCGCCGGCAATGGACACGTCGTCAAGCAGGGCGCAGTTGATGGCGTTTTTGGCTGCGGCCAGGGCACGGCCTTCGCCGGACGCCACGCCCATGCCCATCATGGCCATGCCGCCGGTGCCGCTCATGGCGGTGCGCACGTCGGCAAAGTCAACGTTGATGAGGCCGGGGCAGGTGATGAGATCCGAAATGCCGCTGACAGCGCTGCTCAGGACGCTGTCGGCCATTTTGAGCATTTCGCTCAGCTTGGCCTTTTTGGAGGCCAGGGTAAACAGCCGTTCGTTGGGAATGACAATCAGGCTGTCGACGTGTTCACGCAGTTCGGCAATGCCGATTTCCGCAGCCTTACGGCGGCGTTCGCCTTCATATTTGAAGGGGCGTGTCACAACGCCCACAGTCAGAATGCCCATTTCACGGGCTGCCTGCGCCACCACGGGGGCTGCACCGGTGCCGGTGCCGCCGCCCATGCCGGCGGTGACAAAAATCATTTCTGCGCCTTTGATGGCGTCTTTGATGGCGGCAATGCTTTCAAGCGCCGCGTCGCGTCCAACCTGGGGATTGGCGCCCGCACCAAGACCTTTGGTCAGCTTGTCGCCAATCTGAAGTTTGATTTCCGCACTGGAGCGTTCCAGCGCCTGGGCGTCGGTGTTGGCGCAGATGAACGTGACGCCGCGCACACCGGATTCAATCATGTTCTGGACGGCGTTATTGCCGCCGCCACCCACGCCTATGACCTTGATATTGGCCGTGGGGCTGAAAGACAAATCGGCTTCCATCAACATTATGCAACCTCCTCCCGAATAGGCAAAGCAAAAGTATGTGTGACAGACAACACAGTGGTATGGAACGGATCAGGAAATGTCGGCAAACCATTCTTTCATGCGTTTGAGAATCGACGCGAAGAATCCGGTCTTTTCACTACGCATGAAACGCTGCTCTGATCCTTCCATTTCGGCTCCAAAGCGCAGCAACCCGGCTGCGGTAGCGTATTTGGGGCTGTTGACCATATCTTTCAACCCGGTGACGCCATGAGGATAGCCAATACGGGTGGGCAGGCCGAAGATGCTTTCGCCCAGCTCCTGGCATCCTTCCAGCAAGGCTGCGCCACCAGTGAGGACAACGCCTGCACCGATGGTTTTCTTAAAACCGGAATTTTCCAGTTCCTGATCGACAAGAGACAGAATTTCTTCCATCCGCGGCTGACAGATTTCCGCCAGAACCTGGCGCTGCACACGCCTGGGTTCCCTGCCGCCGACACTGGGAACTTCAATGTATTCGTCCGGACGCACCATATCTGCCAGCGCACAGCCGTACTTGATTTTGATCTTTTCGGCTGCGGCAAGGGGGGTATTCATGACCACGGCGATGTCGTTGGTCAGATTCTGGCCGCCCAGAGGCAGAACGCTGGTGTGCTTGATGGCTTCGTTGGCAATGACGGCAATGTCGCAGGTGCCGCCGCCAAGATCGACAAGAGCAACGCCGATTTCGCGTTCTTCATCTGTCAGGACCGCTTTGGCCGAGGCCAGCGACTCGAGTACGATGTTGGTCACGTCAAGGTTGCTTTTGTGGCAGCAGCGGATGATGTTTTGCGCCGACGTGACGGCCCCGGTAACGATATGCACGCGCACTTCAAGACGCACGCCGGACATGCCCAGCGGGTCAATGATACCGCGCTGATCGTCGACGATATATTCCTGTGGCAGCGTGTGGATGACTTCCCGATCCTGAGGAATCACAATGGCCTTGGCGGCTTCCAAGGCACGTTCGACCACACGGGGCGTAACTTCGCCGCCGTTGACGGCCACAACGCCATGACTGTTGAGGCTTTTGATGTGGCTGCCTGCAATACCGGCGTAAACCGTGCGGATTTCACATCCGGCCATGGACTCGGCGGCTTCGAGGGCCTTTTGTACCGCGTTGACAGTCTGATCGATGTTGACGACGACGCCTTTACGCAAACCTGTAGACGGACTTGTCCCGATACCGAGAATCTCCATTTCCCCAGAATCGGCGATCTGCCCCACAATGGCGCAAATTTTTGTTGTGCCCAGGTCCAGACCGGCAATCAGTTCCGATTTGGGCATAGCTGCTCTCCTTACCCCTCGTCCGCCGCGCCTGAAACTGGCGGAATCCATGCGCAGGTCGTACGTTTGCGAAGTATTTCAGCGATCCGGCAAGACCTGCGTTGACTGCCGAAAGCGCGATGAGATAACCATAAATCCTTGTCAAGCGTCATGAGCTGTTTTTCACATACGGCTGGACCGGTCGTATCAACAGGCAGCCAAAGTGATTTTGTATAGCGCTATGCCCATGGTATC
>DVMI01000069.1 GCA_018715085.1 Candidatus Avidesulfovibrio excrementigallinarum
GGGGGCACGGGGGGAAGGAGGGCAACCCTTTTGCCGAAAAGGGTTCCCTCCTTCCCCCCCGCACGCCAGCAATCCCCGGCCTGTGACATCCCGCCTGCCTCCGCACGCCAGCAATCCCGTCCTGCAACAGTTCTCCTGCCTTCTGCAGCGTTGCAGGGGTGGCGGCGGACAGTTTTTGGCACTGGCAGGCCGCTGTTTACAGCGTGTGTCCGGCGCGGGGGTTAGGTCCGTAGCGGTTGGGGCCTCTTGTACCGGGCAGGATCAGCTGCCACATCAGCAGGCAGCAGGGCACAAGCAGGCACAGGAGGCAGATCACGGTGCCGCCCATGGAACCGTAGCTTTCGAACAGGATCCAGATGCCGATAAATCCCGCGACAAGCATCATGCAAAGCATCCCGACCAGCCACAGGCCGCTTTTTTCCCGGTCGTGCAGGCGGCGCACCAGCACGGCCAGACCGGGCAGAAACAGCGCCAGCTGGGGCAGCAGCGCGAGGAAGATAAACAGCGCAGCGCGGACGGTGCTGACATCATAGAAGTGAGAATTAACAAAGAAGACGTTGAGCCATGACACGCTGAACACGTTTACCAGAAGCATCGAGACAAAGGTAAACCACCAGTATTCGGAGCGGGTTGCCCGGCCGGAAAAGCGGGCGTAACCATGGATAAGGCAATTTGACACGGCGGACACCATGCCACGGCCAGAATCGTGAAAGGTTTCCGGCGCGGGCCCGTAGCGGTTGTCCCCTTCTGTGCCGCGGCGCAGCATCAGCCAGGCCAGCAGGCCAAGCAGCAGGATTGAGGCCATGCCCGGCAGGATCTGGAACAGGAAGTCGTTCTCATTTCCTGGAACCAAAAGCGGGATCATGACAAGGCTCTGCAGGAGTTGGACAGGGCCGTACGGGCCCATAAGAAACGGCAGGAACATATTCCGGACGTACTCCAGCAGCAGGAATATACTGACAGATTCCTGGCTCAACTCTTTGAAAATCATACTGAACGGGATCGCGTTGACAGCCAGGATCAGCCCGATCAGGACGGCCGGCAGGGCGGCGGATCGGCCCGTGTCGTGCATGCGCCTGGCGTGGACGGCACAGATCGGGACGAGCAGAACCAGATCAATCAGGATGTTGAGGGCGGTGCCGAACGAAAAAACCGAAAGCGATATCGTCCCGAACATCCCCCCCAGAATTTGCATCAGCATCCTGATAAGGGCA
Source organism: Candidatus Avidesulfovibrio excrementigallinarum (assembly GCA_018715085.1). Classification (GTDB taxonomy): domain Bacteria; phylum Desulfobacterota; class Desulfovibrionia; order Desulfovibrionales; family Desulfovibrionaceae; genus Avidesulfovibrio; species Avidesulfovibrio excrementigallinarum. The sequence continues at coordinate 1,215 of DVMI01000069.1, forward strand.
CGGATCATGAAGCACAGGGAAACGAGACACAGGTATTCCATGCGAGAGGCCCGGCCGTGAAAGTCTGCGTAGTGCCTGATAAGGCTGTGTCTGACATACTGCCTGAACATAGTTTCCTCACGATTACAGTATAAATAGGGGCCGGCAGGCCCTATGCCGTGTTGTGCGGCGCCCAAAGCGGCGCCTGCAGCCCTGCCGTGCATACGGTCTGCCCGATCTGTTTTGTTTTTGGCAGTTCCTTATAAGGTCTTGCCGCATCGTCCGTCCGGACAGGCCTGCAACCGGCGCAGGGCTGTTTCCCGGGCGGCCATCCAGGCTTGTGCGGCTGCTGCCAGATCCTGCGCGTCCGGGTGGTGCGCCGCCTCGGCAAGCCGGGCCATGCGTTCGGGCGTCATGGGATGTTTGGACGAGGCCGGCACGCTGACCCTGCCCTGGCACAAAAACCCGCCCAGCACGGTGTTGCCGCCCCCGGCCAGCAGCGCCGTTGCCGCCTGACGGCACTTGTCCGCGTGTTCAGACCAGGGCCATGCGCCCAGGGTGCCAAACCAGAACGTCAGCCGTCCCTGGATCCGCCGCCACAGGGCCTGGGAGGCGGGATCGGGCTGCCCCCGGCGCACCCAGAACCCAAGCGCCAGCACGTCGAACGCGGCGGGATCGGCAAGCTCTTTGACAGACAGCAGCGGATCGCCCGTGCTCTCTGCCAGTGCTGCCGCCACAAGGCGGGTGTTGCCCGTTACTGAAGCGTAGACAACGGCCACGCGGGGCTGTTTGTTGTGTTGTTGCGCGTCCATGCGTCCTCCGCATTGCGTCGGTGGAGCCGTCCGGCTCCGGTCAGGGCCCTGGCATGCGTTCAACCATACCCCAAAAAACCTGTCCTCTGGCGGCAGCGCGCCGCGCTGCGCCCCAACAGGGCGGGCACGGTTTTTCCTGTACAAGGCAGCCGGGCATTCCGCTTTTGTCCAGTGTGCCTTGTCGTGCGGCGTTTCCCGCGTGCGGGGCAAGCGGCCGGCGTCTTTTCTGCACCGCGCGGCCGGCGGCAGGGCCGGGATGCCGCACACCGGCCAGGGCCGCTCTGTCGCAGGCCGTCAAAAAGTCCCGTCCGATTGCCGGACGGGACTTTACACGCGGTATGGCAGCAGGCTATCGGGCTACGGGTGTCCGCAGGCAGCGCAGCAGCACTTCGTAGCTGCCAATGCCGTTCAGGCCGCTGGACATGGCCACACAACTGCGGAAAGCCGCTGCGGCCTCGTTTTCGGCCGCCGTGCACTGTTGCAGCAGCTCGGCATTGCCCTGGGAAATCTGCGCACAGTAGCTGGCCGTGTCATAGCCCAGCAGTGCGCTCACAGGAGACGGCGCAGCCGGTGCGGGCGCTGCCGCGGGCTGTCCGGCGGGCTGGGGCTGCGCGCCTTCAGGCTCTGCCGGGGCCACAGTGTCCGCCGCGGTGGCCGCATCGGGGCCGGACAAGGCGCTGCCAAGCATATAGCCGCCGACTGCGCCTGCTCCCACGCCAAGCAGCGTGCTGCCTATGCTGCTCCCCTGCGACGGCGCGGGGGCCACCCTCTGCCCTGCGGTCATGTTCTGACCGGCTGCGGCAGAGGCGGCAGTGGCCGCCGGGGCCGCAGTGGCCGCCGGGGCAGCCGGGGCAGCGGTGCTGTTTGTTGCGGCGGTGGCTGTCGGGGCCGCGGTGCTGTTTGTTGCGGCTGTGGCACTCTGCTGGGTTGTCTGTGTGCTTTGCGTTGTGGCCGCGGGTTTGGCTGTTGTCGTGGTTGTGGTTGCCGGCGCCGGTTTTGTCACTGCCCGCGAAGCAGGCCGCAGACGCACCGCCCGGCTGCGGCGGGCCGCATCGGCGACGTCAACCGTAAGCATCGTGCCGGACACCAGGGTTACAAGGAGGATACACAGAAGCCTTTTCATCATCATGCCGCAAACTCCCACTGTGCAACAAACTGCACGGATACAAGTTATCATTACTGATATATGACCAGTTTTTCCTTCATAGCATGAATTGCCATTGGCAAGCAAGGACACACGGCAGCGCATTCCGGAGCGTCCGGCACGGCCGCCGCGTCTTTTCTCATTGCCTTGTCAAAGGGGTTTGAAAGGCGGATGGAGAAAACTGTCCGCGCCTGCCGGGCAGCATTCCGGACGTCTGGGGCGCGGCAGAATTGCCCCGCCGCCACAACCCGTGCGCTCCGGACGCCACCACCCGTGCGCTCTGCGCCCGGCGGCACGACCGGCGGCACACCGCAGCACGACAGCAGAACGACTGGGGAACGGCGTCCTGCCGCGTTCTTCTGCCGGATTTGAACGCCGCGGCTTTGGCGCCTGCCGTGCCTGCGTCTTGTGACTTTACTCTCGTGCCGCAGTTCCCGGTACAGGGGGGATTTGACAAACTACTCGGAATGATTAGATTGGCGCCGGCAACAATCTGAAGGCTGACGTCAAGGAGGCTGCCGCTCTTTGGGCTGTCGGCCGTGCCCGGCACGATTCCCGGGCTCCTTCCTTGTGTTCAATCTTCTTTCCCACGCAATACGCCCTCCAGGGATATGCTCCCTGTTCTGCCGGCCTCTGCCGGCATCACGAGGTATGTCATGATACGAATATTCCAAAGAACCTACCACGCCCGTGGCGACAAGCCGACGCTGTTTACCCGCGATTTCATTCTGCTGTTTTGCATGTCCATGTGCTGCAACAGCTATCTTGCCGTGTTCTACTGCTTTGAACAGTGGCTCGAGGGCATTCACGTCAGCCCCAGCTGGCGCGGCATTCTGCTGTCGGCCCTGTTTGCCATGGTGCTGCTGCTGCGCCCGCTGTTCAGCGTCGTGCTGCTTTCGCGCAGCAAGCTGATTCCCATCATCCTGGGCATCTGCATTTCAAGCTGCATGCTGCTGGCGTATCCGCTGGTCAGCGGCTCCGGCAACGTGTACTGGATTTTGCTGCTGCGCATGGGGCAAGGCACGTCGCTGGCGCTCTATTCCTGCTGCGTGGTGTCGCTGCTGGTCAGCTGTATCCCCAAAGGCCAGAGCGCGCAGGGCTTTGCCCTGTTCTCGCTGACGTCGCTGCTGCCCTATTCTATCATTCCCTCTGTGGGCGAACGCATTCTGCCGCACCTGCACAGCGAGGCCGATCTGTTTGCCCTCATGGCTGTGCTGGCCATCCCGGCGCTGTGCATGGTGATTGCGCTGGCCCCCAAGCTCCGCAAGCCCGAAACCCCCGCGCTGGCCAATCAGCCCAAAGTCACCCCGCTGAACGCTCTGTACGCCATGACTCATTCGGGGCTGGGCTGCATCTATATGGCCTGCCTGTGCTTCAGCGTCATGACGGTGCTCGCCATCTATTTCATCAAGGGACTGTGTTCGGTCACCGGAGCCATGCCGTCCTGGTTTTTCATGACCTATACCACCACAATCATTCTGGTCCGCCTGTTTGGCAGTCACCGGCTTGATACGCTGCCGCGCTACAAGGTCGTCCCGCTGTGCGCCGTGGTGCTGGCGCTCAGCGTGCTGGGGCTGGCCTGGGGCCCGGTGTGGCTCTTTATCCCGCTGACCGTCTCCTACGGCCTGGGCCTGGGCCTGCTGTATCCGCTGCTGGCCTCGGCCGTGTACAACCGCTCCTCGGAAGAAACCCGCGCCATCAACTCCAACGTAATGATGCTTACCTTTGACGCCAGCGGCATGCTTGGCCCGCTGATTGGCGGCACGGTGATCAGCGCGGGCCTCGGCTATCGCGGCGTCTTCACCACCGCGGCCGTGATGGTGCTTTGCTCCGGCGCATTTACCCTGCTCGATCGCCTGCGCCTGGCGCAGCAACACCAGGACGCCGGTGCAGAAGGCTTTTAGCCCCTCGCACGGCAACGCTGCCCCGCCCCCTGCCGTTGCGGCGGGGCAGCCTGTTCAGCCGGGGCCTGCACGGTCCCGGCAGCCTTCACAGCCTCGGCTATTCTGCTTCCCAAAGCGCGCCCCTGCCTGCGTCCCTATGGCAGGGAAAAACGGCGCTCTGAAAACAGGCCGTCAGTTCCCCTGAACAAAAAACAGCCTCCTGCTCCCGCAGGCCGCCAGGCCTGACGGCGCCGCACAGCCTGCGTGTCCGCCGCGGGAGCCTGCCGGTTCCGGTCCGGCGGCAAAGCGCCGCCCTGCCCACGCATTCACGCCGTTTTCACACCATGGCCACGCCCAAAAACAGGCCGTGCAGGAAGGCAGCAAGCCCGACAAACACGCGCCAGGCCGTGCGGGGGCCCATCCATGGTCCTCTGAGGGTGATGGCCTGCCGGTGGCAGACGCCCACACAGTCCCGGCACAGGCTGCACCGCCAGGTGCTTCCACCCTGCGCGCGGCTGGCCGGGGTGATGGCCCTGTAGGCGCAAACCCGTTCGCAGGCCCCGCACTGATCGCAGCGATCCGCGTCCACAGCCAGACGCCAGGGCGAAAGCCGCGCCAGCAGGCTGACCACAAGTCCCATGGGGCAGAAGGCGGAACAGTGGATCATGCCGCCCAGGCGGCGCGAGGCCAGCGCCATAATCAACAGGCTGCCCAGGCCAAAGGCCACGGCCAGGGCCGCCGCCTGCGCGTCGTCCATGCCCAGGCGGCCCAGAAGCAGCGCCAAAAGCGCGCCCGCAGCCAGCACCAGCGGCCGCCCCCATGTCCGCATCCGGCGCCAGAAGCGCGGCAGGGGGCGAAGGGGCCGCCCCTGCGCCGCCAGCGCGTCCAGCGGGCCAAAATAGCACAAATGGCTGCACCAGGCACTGCCCAGCACAATGACCGAAAGCCCGGCCACAACAAGCATCATGCCTGGGGCTTCGCGGTAAAACGGCCCGTACACAATGAACGCCGGAATGGGCGCATGGAGCCGCCCGCTCAGCAAAAACGCCGTCAGCCCTGCCGCGCCCAGGGCAAACTGCGCAAAAAACACGCCGCAAAACAGCCGCCACGCCCACTGGCGCGCCTTGCGGGTGCGCACGGGATCAAGCAGCGCCCCGGTCAGCGCCCCGGCGTACCAGGCCACCAAAAACAGTTGCACGCCGCCCACGGCGGGCGCAAGGCGCTCGAGCATCAGCATGGGCACGGGCGCATGACGGCGCACAACATACAGCGCTGCAAACAGGCCCGCAAACACGGCCGCCTGCGTCAGCGCCGGCGCAAGGCCCTCCGGCCCGGCCAGCCGCCGCCCCTGACAGAAGGCGCGCCAGGCGGCCACCGCCGTAAAGGCCGCCACCGCACAGAGGATGACGGCCGCGCGCCCCCAAGGCTGTTCGAGCCAGCGCCGCAGCAGAATCAGCCACCAGGCCGCATGGAGCCATTCCAAAACGCCGCACGCCAACACGGCGGCCACGGCCAGCCGCTTCCAGGCGGCCCGGCAAAAGGCAAACCCCGCCGTGCCCGCAAAACACAGCGCAAGCCCGGTGTCGCCCGCACGCAGCGCGTGCGCCGCCAAAAGCAGGCAGGCGGTCAGAACAAGAACGCTGCCGCCGCCGCGTTGCAGCGTCTGGCGCAAGGATGCAGCAGAATGCGCGGCCATGAATCCTCCCGTTTGGGTGCATGTGACAGAACGCCCCTCAGTATGCACCAGATTGCGCCGTCTGTCTGCGTGGAGCCAGCCCGTCCGATTATTTTAACTAATTATTTGAAATAATATAAAAATTAGTTATAAATCCTGCACAGGCCGCGCCGGACAGGCCCGCTCTTCTGCCGCGGCGTCCGGCGGCTTTTCCAAAACGCTGCGCCAGAGTGCCCCTGACAGGCGCTTTGCGCAAAGACCCGCTCCTGCAAACGGCCACCGGCTGCGCAAAACCGGTCCGCCGCAACGCCCTGCCACCCCCCGGCACAGGCAGGCCGCCCCCTGCAACAAAAGGATGTTGACAAACAACAACCCCGGTGAAATCCTACTGCCTTTCTGCTGCGGGCCCCCGGCAACCGGGCGGCGTCCCGGATGCCCGGCAGCCGGACGGACCTTGTCCCGCACGGGCAAAAGCCCAGCCCGAAGGCAGGATTGTTACAGGCCTGTCATCGTCCATGCAGTGCGTTTTTGTGCGCGTTGCGGCCGCTGCCCTTTTTGTGCGGCCTTCAAGGACGGGCCTGCCGTACCTGGTCCCGCCGCAGTACAACCGAATCTATTGCGCCGTACCTGCGGCGCTCAGGAGAAACCGTCATGCTTAACTGCAAGGAAGTGGCGCAACGCGCCAAAGAAGCCGCCAGAATTTATTATGAAAAGGATCAGCTCAACTGTGCGGAATCGGTACTGCGGGCGCTGATGGAACAGTTTGCAGGCAGCTGCCCGCTCGAACTTTTGCGGGTGGCGTCCGGCTTTGGGCGCGGCATGGGCGCAGGGTGCGCCTGCGGCGCGCTGACCGGCTCGGTCATGGCCGTGGGCCTGTTGTTCGGCCGCACCGAACCCACAGGCCGCTGTCCCAAAGAAACAGGCGTACTGAGCAAGACCGTGCACGACGCGTTCCGCGAACACTTCGGCGCCACCTGCTGCCGCATTCTGCACCGCGGCCTGCCCTTTGGCACGCCGGAACAGAAAGCTTCCTGCGCAACGCGCACCGCCGAAGCCGCCGAACTGGCCGCCCTGATTCTGGCCCAGGCCCTGAACGCCCGGGAAACCCTGCCGGACAGCGCCACCCGCTGACGCGCGGGGCATCGGGCGTGATAGCCCATCAGGATGACGGCTGGGGCGTGCCACCTGCTGACGCGCAGGGCCTTGCCGGGGTGCTGCATCCCGGCAAACGCCGTGCAAAGACAGGCGGCCCCCGGGAGCCTTTTTGCACAGGGCTTGCCCGGGGCCCCGGCTTTCCGCCTTCTGCCGGAGCCAGGCGGCAGAACGGCCCGCCAGTGCCAAAGGTCCGGACGCCCCAGGCCTTGCCCTGCCAGAGGCAGCCGCGCCCTGTTGCCCCAAAGCCGACACGCGCCGGAGCGCCTTTTTCCGGACGGGCACGCCCGGCACCAGCCCCGGCAACCCCATGGGCAATGCCCGGCTCACCTCAAGCACACAGAGGCGCGCCGGAACGTGCCTGCCCCTTCCGGCTCAAACCGCCGCCCCTGCGAGGGACGTATGGACACCTATTTTTTTGAACGGCCCGACGGCACACTGCTTGAATGCACCGGCAGACGCCTTGTCAAAACAAGCACCGAACGCAAAGAAGGCCCGGGCGCACGGCGCTGGCACCACCTGCAACTGCTTGAGACCGACGACGGCAGCCTTGTGCTGGCCATCCAATATCTGACACTCTGCCCGGGCGAAGAGCCTGCGGGCTACGTCTGGCGGGGCACGGCAACACAGTTGCGCGACATTGCCAACGCCTTTGACGCGGGCGAACGCGTCCCCGCCCCGGGCGCCCCGTCCCTGCGCGGCAGCGATCCGCGCGCCGTTGCAGACGACCTGCGCCAGCGGTTTGCCCAGGCGCTGCCCGTCATCCTGCGGCGGCTGTAACCCGACGCGGCAGCCCGCCACCCACGGCCGCGCACTGCCCCCAGGCGCCTGAAAAAAGACGGCCGCTGCGCGTTGCCGCACCCGCACTGCTTCCACACCGCCCAAAGGCCCACGGCCGCGCCTGCCATGCCGGCTGGAGGCAGCGGCGCGGCGCGTCCTTGTTTTCCGGCAGCCTGCCTCCGCACAGACTGCGCGTTGCCTCTTGGCCTGCCCGCCGCAACAGCCCCGGGCCAGCCGCCCTGCCCGGCTTGCGCAACACTCTCCGCCATGGCGGCCATGATGCCAAACGTCCGGCTTTTATTTGTGACTTCAATAACTTTTAGCGGATTGTTGCCGCGCGGCAATTGCCTTCCACGTCCGGCTGATCTATAAAGGCCACCCATCGCGCCACCAGGTGCCGTGCATTTCTGCGCCCTGCCGCAACGCCGGGCTCCCGCAGAGGCAGGCTGCCTGCACTGGCGGCGTTTTGTTCCGCTGGAGGAAACATGTCCCTCGGTCCCAATGCCTTTGGCCTGTCGCTGGCCATTCTTACCGCGCTGTTCTGGGGCGCGCTGCCGCTGGCGCTCAAAAACGTTCTTACGGCCGCAGACGCCTTCACTATCGTCTGCCTGCGCTTCTGGGTCGCCGCCGCCTGGGTCTGGCTCTGCCCCATGACGCGCAACGCACGGAGGGCTGCCACGCCATGGAACCGCCGCGACATTCTGCTGCTGGTCATTGCCACCGTAGGACTGGGCAGCAACTTTGTGCTGTTCAACTCGTCCGTGGCCTATCTCAGCGCCTCGGCGTGCCAGATTCTGGCCCAGGCCGGCCCGGTGCTGCTGCTTGTAGGCAGCGTCGTCGTCCTGCGCGAGCCGTTCCTGCCCATTCAGGGGCTTGGCGTTGTCATCCTGCTGGCGGGCATGACGCTGTTTTTTGGCACAAGGCTTGGCGATCTGGCCGGCAACGGCTCGTTCCTGCTGGGCCTGTTCCTTGGCATAAGCGCGGCTGTGGTCTGGGCCTGCTACGGCCTGGCGCAAAAAGTCCTGCTCCGTTCGACGTCGCCCACGCGCATCATGCGCGTGATCTACCCCTGCTGCGCCCTTGCCTTGACGCCGCTGGCCTCGCCCGCCGGCCTGCTTAACGCCAACGCGTTCCAGATTGGCTGCCTGCTGTTTGCCTGCCTCAACACCATCATTGCCTATGGCGCGTTTGCCAAGGCCATGAGCTGCTGGCACGCGGCCAAGGTCAGCGCCATCGTGACCACCACCCCGCTGTTCACCATGGCCCTTGAAACCCTGGGGCACGCCGTCATGCCGGCTTTTTGGCCGGCCGAGGCGCAGAGTCTGACCAGCGTTGCCGGCGCCATCATCGCCGTGCTCGGAGCCCTGGGCATTGCCCTGGGACCCATGATCAGGCTGCCGCACGCCGCCCTGCACAGGTTTGCCGCGCACAGGCGGGACAGAAAGCAGCACCGGCAGCAGGATTGACGCCTGCGCGCCGTGCAGGCGCCCCACCGCCGCAAACAGACGCCGGAACGCCCCACGGCACACGGATCCGCTGCCTGCATTTGGCCTGCACCGGCCCCAAAACGCTGAAAAAAAGCCCGGCAGCCACGCGCACAAAGTACGGCGGTGCTGCCGGGCAGCTTGCAAAAAAATCAAGAATCAGCCGCACAGGGCACGGCAGTGGGCGCAGACGGCTGGCGGCTGTCAATACGGATTGTTCCAATCCGGGAAAACGCACGTTCCCTGCCCGTCAAACGCAAAGGCGCGGCGCGCAAATCCAGGGGTTGCCGCGCTGACGCGGTTATGGCCGAACACGGGCCCCGCCAGCGCCGTCCGCTGCCCGCTTCCCCGCGCCACACGCCGCAACCGGGTGGCGCTTCTTAGTGCGACAACGACGCCATGAGCTGTTGCCGGGCCTGATGGGCCTCGGCCTCGAGCGCTGCCTTGCGCCCGTCCGAAATCTGCAGCGCCCGGGCCAGGGCGTCCAGATAGCCGCGCTCCATAAAGTGATCGATGTCGATGACCGCACACGACAGCCGGTACAAGTCCTCTGCCTGTTCCGCCGAACGCGCCTGAGCGGCAATCCGGGCCGGGTCAAGCTGCTCCTGCTGCATCTGCGCAAGCAGGCCGCTCACATCCTGGCCGGGCAGCATGCTCTGCAGGATGGCGTCAATGCGCTGCCGTTCCACAGCGTCGATATTGCCGTCCGCCCGCGCCGCAAAGGTCATGGTCCGCATGACCAGCTCGGCCGTCGGGTCAAGCTGCATGGTCATCGTCCCGCCAGCCGCCGGAGCCTGCGCCATGGGTGCCTGCCCGGGCCAGCTCTGCTGCGGCTGCGCGGGCTGCTGGGCCGGCTGGGCGTTCTGACCGGCAGACCACTTTTGATAAAAATTCCAGGCAATGGCTCCAGCCCCCACCAGCGCCGCATTCTTGACCAGATCGCTGGAAACAACGCTGCCCACCAGCGCGCCAAGCATCCCCGCGCCAAGCAGTCCGCCCACGCCGCCCGGCACCGCCGCCTGCCGGCCTTCCTGTCCGGCCGCCGGCTGCTGTGCCTGCCCGGCCGGAATCTGCTGTTTCAAAGTCTCCAGAGCGCCCGAACCGGACTGCTTCAACGTTTCCAGCGCAGACGTGAATGAACCGCTTTTAAGGACATCAAACAGGGACATGCAACCTCCATGGGTCATCACAGAACAGTTATTGAGAAGCGTTATTTCTATCAAAAAAGGACGCTCCTCACAAGAGCCCTGTCCGCTCCCCCAAAGGCAGGCCCGGCGTGCCGCACCGGCGGGCAGCGGGTGCGGCGTTCTCCCCCCGTTTTGAAGGGCAGTCCGCCAGCGCAACAGGCTGCCGGGCACACGGCCGGCGCAGGCGGACGCTTGCAAGGAAAACGAGGGATTCGGCCTCCGAATCCGTCAATTCCCCAGCCGGCGCGGGCGGACACTTGCGGGAAAACGGGAAGCCCCCTGTCTGGCCCCTGTCTGGGCCCTGTCTGGCCGCACACGGCCAGCGTCCGGGCCGCGTCGTGCGCCGGGCTGCCGCGCTCCAGGACGGCCGCGCGTGCGCCTTCACGGCGATGCTACCGGCAGCACCCAAAACACCACTCCAAAACGGCCGCGCGTGCACCTTCACGGCGCGTCGTGCGCCCGTCCTGCTGTTTTGCCGCGCGCGTTGCCTTCCCGGCCGCAAGCGTCCTGCGTTCCGGGCGTTCAGCGCCGGTCCGCTTTATTGACAGGGACCGTGTCCTGTGCTGATCTTGAGTGCACTGCCTGTTGCGGCAGGCCGCCTGCACGCCGCAGGACACCACAGGAACGCGTGCGCCGTGGCGTGCGCCGGGCGCTGTCCGCAACGCCGCAAAAGGCACGGCCGCCCCGGCACGCTTTTGGTCTTTCATGGCGGCGGGTGCGGCATGCGCCACGACTGGCCGCATGCCAACTGACCATATCTTTACGTCGCGCGTTGCGCACTCGAGCGGAGGCGGCCCGGCCCTGCCTCCATGGGAGGAATCCATGCACACCTTTGTTCCATCCTGCCTGCTGGCGGCCGCTCTGGGTCTGGCCTGCCCTGCCGCGCTCCAGGCCGGGCCCGCCGCCGGCCCCGCCACGCTGCCCGGGCAGGTTCAAGCCGCCACGGCCCCTGCGCCCGCGTCCGATATGCCTCAGGCCGCGGCCGTGCAGGACGACGCCGCAGCCCAGTATGCGCTGGGCAAACGCTATGCCGAAGGCCAGGGCGTGCCGCAGGATTATCAGATTGCCCGCAGCTGGTACATCAAAGCCGCCAGTCTGGGCCATGCCGAAGCCCTCTATGAGCTGGGCATTCTGGACGAACTGGGCAAGGGCGGCCCGCAAAACATCCGTTCTGCCGCGGTGTTGTTTGAGCAGGCGGCCACCCGGGGGCTGGCCGGAGCGCAGTACCGCCTTGGGCAGCTGTATACCGAAGGCCACGGCGTGCCCCAGAACTTTGCCGCCGCACGGCGCTGGCTGGAACAGGCCGCCGTCCAGGGCCAGGCGTCCGCGCAGTTCAGCCTTGGGCTGTTGTGCGAACGGGGTCTTGGCGGCCCGCAGGACTATGCTGCCGCCAAGGGCTGGTACGAAAAGGCCGCCGCGCAGGGCTGTGCCGAAGCGCTTTGCAGGCTGGGCGTGCTGTACAGCCAGGGCCGCGGCGTGCCCCAGGACTATCCGCTGGCCAAAAACTGGCTTGAACAAGCCGCCGCCAAAGGCCATGCCGAGGCGCAGTACAGCCTGGGCATGATGGCCGAACTGGGCCTTGGCGGGCCGATGGATTCGCGCGCTGCCGCCGTGTGGTTTGAAAAGGCCGCGCGCCTGGGCCACGTCATGGCGCAGTACAACCTGGGCGTGCTGTACGCTCAGGGCAACGGCGTGCCGCAGGACTTTGCCGCCGCACGGCGCTGGTGGGAAAGAGCCGCCAGCCAGGATTACGCCGGCGCGCAGTACAGCCTGGGCCTGAGCTATGCCGAAGGCCGCGGCATCCCGCAGGACTTTGCCACAGCAAGGATGTGGTGGGAAAAGGCCGCCAGCCAGGGCGTCCCGCAGGCCCAGTACCAGCTGGGAAAGCTGTATGCCGAAGGCAGGGGCGGCCCGCAGGATGCCGAAGCCGCAAGAAGCCTGTTTGAAAAAGCCTGCTCCGGTGGACTGCAGGAAGCCTGCACGGCGCACAACGCGCTGCCGCGCTGACAACCGCAAGGCCCGCGCCCGGCAACCCAGGCCCCGGACGCCCGGAAACGCCGGAACATCCGGCAACACCAGACGCCGGGACATCCGGCAGGGCTGCCGCACCCTCCGCGCCGCAGCGCCACGGCAGCCCGAACAGCCTCCGTCCTGCCGCACGCGCAAGCCGGGACCGGCCGCGGAGGACACCGCCGGCAGAGGCCGCGCCCCGGCGCGCAGGCCAAAACCGGCCCGCTGCTGCCCTGTAACTGTCCCTCCCAAGGAGGAGCAACCATGCACGCGTTTGCCCGATTCTGCCTGCTGGCGGCCGCTCTGGGCCTGGCCTGCCCTGCCGCGCCCCAGGCCGGAGCCTCCGCCGGGGAACCTTTTGCCCCCACAGCCGGGGAACGTCCCGCGGCCGCGCCGCAGACCGCAGTCCTGCCTGCGCCCGCCATCGCAAAACCGTCATCGCTCAAGCTGGAAAAATTGCAGGCCGACGCCGCCAAAGGCGACGCCGAAGCGCAGTATCTTCTGGGCTACTTGTACGCCAACGGCTGGGAGGTCAAACAGGACTTTGCCGCCGCAAGGCACTGGTTTGAGCTGGCCGCAGCCCAAAACTATGCCGAAGCCCAGTTCCAGATGGGATTTCTCTGCACGCAGGGCCTGGGCGTCAGGCAGGATTTTGCCGCTGCCAAGCGCTGGTTTGAGCTGGCCGCAAACCAGGGCTACGCCCCGGCCGAGTACAACATGGCCCTGTTGTGCACCATGGATGAAGAGCCTCAGGCCGCGCAAACCTGGCTTGAGCTGGCCGCCAGCCACGGCGTCCCCCCGGCTCAGTACGAAATGGCCAGGAAGTACGCCCAGAAAGAGGACTATCAGACCGCGCAAATCTGGCTTGAGCGGGCCGCCAGGCAGGATTATGTCCCGGCTCAGTATGACATGGGCGCGCTGTACGCCACCGGCCTGGGCGTCACACAGGATTATGCCGCTGCCAGACCCTGGTTTGAGCTGGCCGCCAATCAGGATTACCCCCTGGCCCAATACAGCCTGGGCGTCATGTACGTCAAAGGTCTGGGCGTCACGCAGGATTTTGCCGCCGCCCAAAAATGGCTTGAAAAGGCCGCCCAAAAAGGCAACATCCTGGCCCAGTACGAACTGGGCGCGCTGTACGCCGGCAGTCTGGATGGCGGACAGGATTATGCCGCTGCCAGAAAATGGCTTGAACTGGCTGCCAAACAGGACTATGCGCCCGCGCAGCACAACATGGGCGTGCTGTGTGCCAACGGCTGGGGGGACAAACAGGACCTTGTGGCCGCAAGGCACTGGTTCGGGCTGGCCGCCAAACAGGGCCTTGCCCAATCCCAGTACGAACTGGGCGCGCTGTATGCCAACGGCCAGGGAACCAAACAGGATCTTACGGCCGCAAGGCACTGGTTTGAAGAATCCGCCAACCAGGGCTATGCGCCCGCGCAGCATGCCATAGGCAGGATGGCCTTTTACGGCAAGGGCGGCCCGGAGGATGTCGGGGCTGCGCGCGCCTGGTACGAAAAGGCCGCCAGCCAGGGCCTGGACGAAGCGCAGTACGACCTGGGCATTCTGTGCACCAAAGGGGTCGGAGGCCCAAAGGATATCGAGGCCGCCAGGCACTGGTTTGAACAGGCCTGTTCCAGCGGCATGAAAAACGCCTGCGCGATGTACAACGCCCTGGCCCGGCGCTGACGCGGCAACCGGCCGCGCCAGTCCGGCCATCCCGGGAGCCGCTGTCTGCGCTGCCGCCGTCAGCTTTCCGTGCGGGCCGCCCTGTCTGCGGCCCCGCCCATGCAACAGGCCTGCCGCCCCTTTTTCCCCTTTGCCCGGGGGCAGAAGTGAACGCCTCGTCCCCCGCCGCCCCCCCTTTGCCCGGGGGCTCCCCTTCAACCGGAGAAAAACCGCCATGTCCCTACTCATACACCTCTGCCTTGCGCTGGCGGCCGTGTGGCTGGCCTGCCCCTGCACGGCCCAGGCCGCCCTGCCCCTGCAGGAGCTGGAAGAAAAAGCCCTGCAGGGTGACCCAGGGGCTCAGTACGGAATGGGCGTGCTG
>DVMI01000070.1 GCA_018715085.1 Candidatus Avidesulfovibrio excrementigallinarum
GGCCTCGATGTCCATGCCACCGTCAGGGGAAGCCATGACCGTCAGGCACTGCGCGCCGCGATCCAACACCACCGCCAGATACAGTTCCCGCGCAATGTTGGTGCCCTGCTCCACCCAGACTTTATGCACTTTTTTCCCTTCGGGGCCGGTCTGATGCGTCACAAGCTGCATGCCCAAAATGGCCTTGGCGGCTTCTTCCACCGCATCAAGGCTTTTGCAGACTTTAACGCCGCCGCCCTTGCCGCGGCCTCCGGCGTGAATCTGTGCTTTGACCACCCATACCGGGCCGGCCAGTCCTTCGGCCACGGCACGGGCTTCCTGCACCGTCAAGGCCAGACCGCCGCGCGGCACGGGCACGCCAAATTCCGCCAGCAGCCCTTTGGCCTGATATTCATGAATGTTCATGGATCACTCCGTATTAAAGAGTATCGTGTGTTGACGCATGCCGCGCCGGCCTGCCAGAAAACCTTCCAGCTCTGCCGCTGACACGGCTCCGGCGGGCCGCACTGTGCAGCCCTGACGGCATGCGTCTGCAACTATATACTTGTGCAACGACCTGCCCGGACACCGCAGAAAGCATTTTTCAACCCTTCCTGTCCGGGCAGGGACGTCCGCTCCCGCGTCAGCGCGAAGCCACGTCGGCATGACGCCGTTTCAAACACTGTCTTTCCGTTCCGGTCAGAGGCTTGCTCTGAAAGAACGTACTAGATGTTCTTGTCAACAAACGGCTTGGCCAGTTCTGCACCCAGCGCCAGCGCCGCACTGTTGGCCGCATGGAATGCCGGCTTGAAACGGGCGGCAAGCACTTTTTCAACGGCTTCCATGTGGACGGCGCCCGTCAGCGTGACCAGCGCGCCAAGCACACAGATATTCAGCGCCTGCGCCTTGCCGAATTTTTCCATGACCGCACGATGCATGGGAATGCCATGCAAGATAGCGTCAATCCGCCGCGAGGGCTGCACAAGATCAGAGTCGTACAGGCACATGCCGCCAGGACGGATAAGCGGCATATATTTGCCGGCGGCCTCGTTGGTCAGCGTCACCAGCACGTTGGGCTGGGCGACCTTGGGAAACAGAATCGGCTCGTCGGCAATGATCACGTCCGAGCGCGTCGCGCCGCCGCGCGCTTCAGGGCCGTAGGACTGCGACTGCACGGCCACGCGGCCCTCATACAACACGGCGGCCTCAGCCAGCAGGATGGCCATGGTGATCACGCCCTGCCCACCAGATCCGGACAAGAGAAAGCGATACTTTTCCATGACGTTACTCCTTGTGCGCCCGGGCGATGACGTTGTCATATTCAGTGCAGTATTCAGGCTCTTCTCTGTCGACAAAAATTCCCCTGGGAATCAGGTTGGGATTTTCATCAAGCTTTTTGGAGCCAAGAGGCGCGGTATTGTCACGGTACCATTCGAGCATCTGAACAGGACCGCCCAGCTTGTTCTTGCGCCCAAAATAGGTCGGGCACTGGGTCAGCACTTCGAGCACGGCGAATCCCTTGTGCTCACAGGCTTTTTTGATCAGGTTGGAGATTTCGCGGACATGGAAGGCCGTGGTGCGTGCCACAAAGGTCGCGCCCGCCCCGGCAGCCAGCTTGACGGTGTCAAAGTCGCGGTCGATGCTGCGGTATGGCGCGGTCGTCGCCACAATCCCACGGCCGGACAGCGGCGAATACTGGCCGCCTGTCATGCCATAAATGCGATTGTTCATGACGATGGCTACCATATCAATGTTGCGACGGCAGGCATGGATGAAATGGTTGCCCCCAATGGCCATGGCGTCGCCGTCGCCCATGGGGACAAAAACCTGCAACTCGGGCCTGGCCAGCTTGAGGCCGGTGGCAAAGGCCAGGGCGCGCCCGTGCAGGGTATGCATGCTGTGAAAGTCCACATACCCGGCAATGCGCGCCGAGCATCCAATCCCCGACACCATGCACAACTGGGACTGATCGATCCCCAGCTCGTCCACAGCATGCAAAAGCGCATTGAGAATCATGCCATGGCCACAGCCCGGGCACCACAGATGGGGGAAGAAACGCTGACGGATAAGACGATGGATCGACATCTCAGAACCCCCTTCCTTCAATGACGCGCATGACCTGTCCGATGTCCGTGGGGGTGATGAGCTGCCCGTCCACACGATTGACACGGAACACACGATCCGGATTGTGCACCACGGGCTTCACCTGCGCGGCCAGCTGCCCCATGTTCATTTCCACAACAAAGATACTCTTGGCGTGCTCGGTCTTTTCGCGCACGAGCTTGGCCGGGAAGGGCCACAAGGTCTGCAATTCCAGAAGGCCGACCCTGTCTCCCTTGTAATGCCGGTTTTCCACCAGCTGACGGCAGCTGCGGGCCGAAGAGCCGTAGGAAATGATGATCTGTTCGGCGTCGTCCAGATAGTATTCTTTCCAGCGGGCCAGAAGATGTTCGCGGTTTTCAATCTTATCGTAGAGGTGATAGTTGAGTTTGGAAACCTGATCTGCGTTCTGCGTGGGGAACCCCCAGATATCGTGATGCAGGCCCGTCACGTTATAACGATGGACGCCGCCAAAGTCAGACATGGGCAGGCGGCCGTCTTCGCGCGGCAGATACGGGTGGTAGTTCACTCCGGCGCGCACTTCGGTGTGCAGGCGCTCAACCACAGGCAGCACACCCTGCTCGGGAATTTCGAGCTTTTCACGCATGTGTCCGATCACCTCGTCAAACAGGAGGATGACCGGGGTGCGGTATGTTTCGGCCATGTTGAACGCTTCTACCGTGATGCTGAACACGTCCTGGATGGAAGAGGCGGTCAGCGCAATGATGGAATGATCGCCGTGCGCTCCCCAGCGGGCCTGCATGAGATCGCCCTGAGAGCATTCGGTGGGCAGGCCTGTAGACGGGCCACCACGCTGCACGTTGACAACCACGCAGGGGATTTCGGCCATGATGGCGTAACCCAGGGCTTCCTGCTTGAGCGAGAAGCCGGGGCCCGATGTCGCGGTCATGGCCTTGAAACCGGCCAGTGATGCGCCGCACACCGCACACATGGAAGCAATTTCGTCTTCCATCTGAATGAACTTGCCCCCGACGCGGGGAAGCTGTTCGGCCAGATGTTCGGCAATTTCCGTAGAAGGCGTGATGGGGTATCCGGCAAAAAAGCGCACGCCGGCATACAGCGCACCGCGCACGCACGCCTCGTTACCCTGTACAAAACAAACCTGGCTGCTCATGCCTGCGCCCCCCTGGCTTTGCCGTCCTGCACCTCAATGGCCAAATCCGGACAGTACCGTTCGCACATGCCGCACCCGATGCACTTCTCGGCCGTCCAGGTAGCCTTCTCTTCCTCATCAAGCCTCAGGGCCTGCTTTGGACAAAACGCCACACAAACGCCGCAGCCCTTACACCACTGACGATTGATCGATACAAGCATACTTCTCACCTGGTTGAAAACCACATTTGGGGCACCGCAGCAGAATGCGCCAGCCCCTCAACCTCTGAAAAAGTCAGCCCACGCCACGCAGCCTTCAACCAAGACTCTATCCCGCAACCCCTTGCAGTTCGCCCTGAACTCGCGTAGTCATGGACTGACAATGTTTTTCTCATAGCACACCCCCACAGGTGAGGCTAGCCTTTTTGCTTCTCCCGAAGGTTTTGTAAATAATGAAAGCAGGCCGATGTCCTCTCATCCATGCCCTTTTGGTCGCCGAAAACAGCCCTGAAACGGCTTCCTATGTCAGGACAATCGCCAATACCTCGGGATTCTCGCTGCTCTCCAGCGTCGCCACCAGTGAAGAAGCTCTCAACTATCTCGAAGCCCTCAACGTGGATCTGCTGCTTATTGATCAGTTCATTACCAGCATGACCGGCATTGAACTGCTCATGCACATCCGCCGTATAGGCCTTGAAGTGGACGCCATCCTGATCAGTACCGTCCGCGAAAGCGGCAACGTCCAGCTGGCGCTGCGCTACGGCGTGGTGGACTATCTGGTCAAACCCGTGGCACCGGAACGTTTCCGGGCCGCCCTGGTACGCTACCGGGACACTATCCGGGCCATGGCCGATCAGAACACCATCGACCAGGAAGACATTGACCACCTGTTGCGCAGCTCGCCCGGCACAGGGTTTTCACTGCCCAAAGGGCTGGATCAGCTCACTCTGGAGCGTGTGCTTGACGATTTGCGCAAGACGCCCATGGAACGCTCAACCCGGGACATTGCCGACAGCGTAGGACTGTCACGGGTCACCACGCGCAAATATCTCGACTACCTCAAAGAAACCGGCGAGGTCAGCAGCCGTCTTGAGTACCGCACCTCCGGACGTCCTCTTGCCCTGTACGGGCTTGTCTCCGAAGGGTAAGCCCATTTTTTTCCATACGGCCTGTGCGACTGCCCGGCCATCACGCCGTCACCTCAAAAACGTCTCTCAGGGGGGCCTGCCATGCACGCACTCGAAAAGATTCTGGCCCGCGCCGCGGACGTCCCGGCCACCCATGCCGGCGAGATCCTCAACTGCCGGGTCGATATCGCCGGCATCAACGACTTGTATCTGCAAACCAAGCGTTCGTTTCTGGAAATGGGCGGCACACGGATTCATGCACCGCAAAATGTCGTCATGTTCCTTGATCACTATGCGCCGGCTTCAACGGTCAGTCAGGCCGCCGTACAGAAAGAATTCCGGGAATTCTGCGCCGAACAGGGGGTCGGGCATCTCATGGACGTCAATCGTGGCGTCTGCCATCAGGCCCTGCTGGACGCAGGCCTGTCACGACCCGCAAGCCTGATTGTAATCACCGACTCGCACACGACCATGCACGGCGCTGTCGGAGCCTTTGGCACTGGCGTTGGGGCCACCGATCTCGCCACCATTCTGCTGACCGGCAAGCTCTGGCTCCGCGTGCCTGAAGTGGTGCGCTTCACGCTGCACGGCGCGCTCCCTCCCGGCGTGTTTGCCAAAGACGCCATTCTGCAGATTCTGGGGGAACTCAAGGCCGATTATGCCGTTTACAGGGCAGTGGAGTTTACCGGGGATGCTGTGACCGCCATGAATCAGTCCGAACGCCTGTGCCTGTGCAACATGACTACGGAACTGGGGGCAAAGACTGCCTATATTCAGCCAGACGGCGTCACGGCCGCCTATCTTGCCGCCCGGGGCGTTGAGCCCGGAGCTCCCGCGCTGGTCACGGATCCCGGCTATGCCTATGCAGACGAGCGCGTCTATGACGTCTCAGAGTGTGAACCGCAGGTAGCCGTACCCTTCAGCGTCGACAACGTCGCACCGCTCGCCGCCCATGCAGGCAAACCCGTCCAGCAGGCCTATATTGGTGCATGCACAGGGGGTCGGCTCGAAGATCTGGCCGAAGCCGCACGCGTACTGCGTGGCAGGCACATTCACCCGCGCACGCGCCTTATCGTCTCGCCCGCTTCACAGGCAACTCTGCTTGCGGCCATCCAGGCAGGCTACATCTCGACGCTGGTGGAGGCCGGCGCCACCCTTGTCACGCCAGGATGCGCAGCCTGCCTGGGAATCCATGAAGGGCTGCTCGCAGAAGGAGAACGCTGCATTTCCGCCACCAACCGAAACTTTCCCGGCCGTATGGGGCACAAAAACGCCGAAATTTTCCTCGCGTCGCCCGCTAGTGTGGCGGCCTCGGCTCTGGCAGGCGAAATCGCCGATCCACGTCCATACTACTGAGTCACGGAGAACTGCCATGACACTTCTGCGCGGCAAGGCCTTTGTCTACGGCGCCAATATTGATACTGATCAGATTTATCCTGCCCCTCTGCTGACCATCACCGACGCGGACAAAGTGGGCGAGCACGCCATGGAAGGCGTGGATCCCGACTTCGTCAGAGAATGCCGTCCCGGCGACATGATTGTGGCAGGCACCAACTTCGGCTGCGGATCCAGCCGCGAACACGCCGCGGTCACGCTCAAGGCCGCTGGCGTCAGCGCCGTCATCGCAGCGTCGTTCGGACGCATCTTTTTCCGCAATGCCATCAATCTCGGCCTGCTGGCCCTCGTCTGCAAGGATCTGCACGCACACGTCAGCCGTGGCGACCGCCTGAGCCTGGACCCTGCAACAGGGCAGATTCTCAACGAAACCACCGGACAGACCTTTCAAGCCGAACCTCTTTCGGACTATATCCTCAACATCGTCCGCCATGGCGGCATCAAACCCATGATGCGCGAGTTGATGCAAAAAAACGGCCAGCCGTCCTGACGGACAGAAGCGTTCCGCGTCGGTGTACGGAAAAACAGGCTCCTTTCCTAAAAACAAGAAGGCGGGTGACGGTTGAAAAGCAGCCTTTTCAACCGTCACCCGTCCCAAATGGAAAAACGGACACCTGCCAGGGGGCTGCCAGGATGCGGCAAATCCCCTGCAGGCAGCCTCAGGGCAGCCCCGCCGTCTGACTCTTCTCGGCGCGGACTGCCCTTCTGAAATAAACGTTACTCCTTCTTGCTCCTGGCAATGGCGACGACCACGCCGCTCAAGGCCAGCAGTCCGATAAGGTTGGGCAGCACCATAAGCCCGTTGAACATGTCAGACATGTTCCACACAAGGTTCACCTTCAGCGTGGAGCCGATGACAATGAACACCACGACGATGGCCGCATAAATTTTGACGTACTTTGCGCCAAACAGTGCCTTCACGTTGGTTTCGCCGAAGAAGTACCAGCCGATGATGGTGGAGAAGGCAAAAAAGAACAGACAGACGGCAATATAGATGTTGCCAAAGGAGCCGAACACCGTGTCAAAGGCAATCTGAGCCAGCTCGGTGCCGGTGCTGCCGCAGTTCCATACACCGGTGATCACGATGACGAGCGCCGTACAGGTAAGCACGACAAAGGTATCCACAAAAACACCCATCATGGCCATCATCCCCTGATCGTCAGGATGGGCCACCTTGGCCAGCGCGTGGGCATGAGGCGTGGAGCCCATACCGGCTTCGTTGGAGAAAAGTCCGCGAGCCACGCCATAACGCATGGCTTCGCGCACGGTGATGCCCAGAGCGCCTCCCCCGGCCGACTGAGGATCAAAAGCCATGACAAAGATGGTCTTGAACGCGCCAGGCAGCGCGGTGATGTTGGCAAAGATGATGATAAGACAGCCGCCCACATAGAGCAGCGCCATCAGGGGCACAAGCTTTTCCATGACCCAGGCGATGCGCTTGGCACCACCCAGGAAGATAAAGGCAGAAATGACCGCGACTACCACCCCCACGGCGATGGACGGAATGCCAAAAGCCGTGCTGAACGCCGCCCCGATGGAATTGGACTGCACCATATTGCCCATGAAGCCCAGAGCAAGAATGATGGCCACAGAGAAAAATCCGGCAAGGATTTTGCCGAACGTGCCGTTGAAGGCCGCGCGGATGTAGTAGGCAGGACCGCCGACGGTTTCGCCGCGTTCGTTGGTGGTCTTGTATCTCTGGGCCAGCACGGCTTCAGAGTAGTTGGTGGCCATGCCAAAAAAGGCGCTGAGCCACATCCAGAAAATGGCTCCAGGCCCGCCGGCGGCAATGGCCGTTGCAGCACCCGCAATATTGCCCGTGCCTACCTGGGCGGCCACAGCCGTGGCCAGCGCCTGGAAGGAGCTCATGCCGGTATGGTCTGCGCTTTCACCTTGAAGGGAAATGTTGCTGAACAGCCGGCGGAAGGCATGGGGAAACCTGCGTAACTGGATAAAGCGCAAACGGATGGTGTAAAAAAGGCCCGTGCCGCAGAGCAGAAAAAGCAAAAGCCAGCCCCAGAGCACACTGTTGACCGCATCGACAATCTGACTGACAAATTCCATGGAACCTTCCTCCGAGCGCATGAGGGAAAGGGCCTTTCCGCTCGCTTCTCCGTTTCAGGGTACAAAAAAAAAGAGCAACCCATGGACGTTGCTCCGGAGAAAGGCTTAAGAATACAACCGCAGAAAAGATCGAACGGCACAATCCTAAGCTCTGTCCTTTGGCCTGAGAGTTTCGGCTTGCGCCTTGCACCTTCGGCACCCACACGGGATTCTCCAGAGCTCCCTCCACTGCTAGTCGGCCTTGCGGCGTTCAAGCAGCTTCAACAGGATGATGACTTCCACAGAGACACCCTGCCGCAGATCTCCCTTTTCACATGTTGCCAGAAAGCCACTGTTTACGCGCACCTGGCTGGAAAAGAAAACGTTCGGTCTGCGGCTATGTCAATCGCCTGCCGTAAGAAGTCATTCAGTACATTTTCCCTACGCTCATTCAGTTATAAAAGTCAATAATCCTCTGACACACGCCTGATAGTTTGTTTTGCAACC